>CAZILB010000001.1:0-48968 GCA_964539925.1 uncultured Syntrophobacter sp.
CGGCCCGGGCCGATCCGGTTGCGACGACGCTCAACAAAAAACACTTACCCGTTAAGTTCGCGATGAATGCTATGAAGCGGCGGGAATCGGTTGGCCGGCGATGAGGCTCGGCGAGATATTGTCAATCGCGCCGAACCACCCTCAGGAAGGCAACCTCGAAAGCTTATGCCGCTTGAGGTCCTGCTCCCATGGCGCATAAAGCGTCGGCTCGCTGGCAGCAGCGTCGGTCCGACTGTGGCGACCCACGAGCATTTTGACCCAGTAATCGTAGTAGTAATCCAGATCTTGCCTTTCCTCCTCGGTGCGTCCGTCAGCGTTCACATACAACACGGCCACGCGGCCCTCCGTGAAACTGATTTCCAGCAATGACCGGGCTCGACGCGCATCGAGAAACGTACCGACTCCTCGCAGGATCTGGGAGAGGCTATATGGGTCCGTCTGCCGATCCCCATCGGTGCGCTTGGCCTGTTCTTGCGCCTCGAGGTTTTCGATTTCGCTTTGCGAACAGGAAAGCTCAATGACGCGATCCAAATTGCGCTTTGCATCGCCGCCGCGCAGCAGATCCCGGACGTAGTGGATCAATGAAAAAGCCGCCGTCAAACCCGCGGGCGCAGCGCCGCGAATGAGATAGACGGCGCGCTCCCTTTCAACCTTAAAGGAACGGATTTTGAATTTTTCGAGGGCTTGCCCGACGGTGCGCAATTCCCTGGCAAAGGATCGCCCAGAGCCGCTCTCAGGCGCAATGGCCATCCGAACCCGCTCGGATGCGTTCTCATCAATCCTCGTATCCGCCTTATCCTGCCCAGGATTCTTATTTAACGGGAACATGTTCCACCCTTCAGTGCTGCGGCCGCGCGAATTCTTCGGTAGAGACTTAAGCAACCCGAATACCAACGGCGGGCCCGGGTGAAGGCAGAATGTAAAAATCTTGCAAAACACCGCGGTTCATGGAAATAGCTTCGCCCGAAAGTTCCAAAATTGCCAACACGCACCTGCCTGACGGTAGTTTTCTCGGAATCAGGACGGCTGCCGTCTAATAGCCGCCTTCGAGAAGTCTTGGCCAGCCGGGTCTAGTTTTGTCGAGCGACGAAAGTGAGCGGCGAAACTAGTATCGAGCGGACGCGCAGGCGCGAGCCAACACCGAGCGGCGCGAAATCAGGGCAATTGTGTCTCGCCCATGAGATAGCGGTCACACTCTCGGGCAGCGCCGCGACCTTCGTTGATCGCCCAGACAACCAGGCTTTGACCGCGACGGCAGTCGCCGGCGGCGAATACCCCCGTAACGTTGGTCGAGAATCGGCCATATTCCGCCCTGGCGTTGGAGCGAGGATCGCGCTCCACGCCTAGTTGCGTCAAGACTCCATCTTCCGGACCCAAAAATCCCATAGCGAGGAGCACAATATCCGCCGGCAACACCTTCTCCGATCCCGACACACGTTTCGGAACGAAAGCGCCCTGATCGTTTTTGACCCACTCCACCGTGTAGATATGCATCTCCTTGACGTTGCCCGCGTCGTCGCCGAGGAATTTCTCCCCGGTGGTCAAATAAACACGCGGCTCGGCGCCGAAACGGGCCGCCGCTTCCTCCTGGCCGTAATCGAGCTTGTAGACTTTGGGCCACTCGGGCCAGGGATTGTCGGGTTGTCGAGTGTCCGGCGGCCGCGGCAGGATTTCTAACTGGGTCAAACTCTTGCAGCCATGACGCATGGCGGTGCCGACGCAGTCGGTGCCGGTGTCGCCGCCGCCGACCACAAGCACGTGTTTGTCCTTGGCGGAGATGTAGTTACCGTTTTGATGCCCTGAATCGAGCAGGCTTTTGGTGTTGGCCCGAAGAAAATCCATCGCCAGGTAAATGCCCTTCAGCTCGCGGCCGGGAATGGGCAGGTCGCGCGCCTCGGTGGCGCCGGTGCAAATCACCACGGCGTCGAACTCCTCTTTCAGTTTTGCCGCCGGTATTTGGACGCCGATCTCCACGTTGGTCACAAACCTTACGCCTTCGGCGGCCATGAGGTCGCTGCGGCGCTCGACGATGGTCTTATCGAGCTTCATATTGGGAATGCCGTACATGAGGAGACCGCCGATGCGGTCGGCGCGTTCATAGACCGTGACGACATGGCCGGCGTGGTTGAGCTGTGCCGCGCAGGCGAGTCCGGCAGGCCCGGAGCCGATGACGGCGACTTTCTTGCTGGTGCGCTTTGTCGGCGGCTCCGGCACTACCCATCCCTGCGCGAAACCGTTGTCGATGATCGCAGCCTCTATGGTCTTGATCGTTACCGGCAACTGATTGAGTCCGAGGACGCAAGAGCCTTCACAGGGTGCGGGGCAAACCCGTCCGGTAAACTCAGGAAAGTTATTGGTCTTGTGCAGGCGCGCCAGGGCCTCCTTCCACAATCCGCGATAGACGAGATCGTTCCACTCCGGAATTAGGTTATTGATTGGACAGCCCGAAGCCATGCCGCTGATCAGCTGGCCGGTGTGGCAAAATGGAATACCGCAGTCCATGCAACGGGCGCCCTGACGGCGCAGTCTTTCCTCGGAGAAATGTTCGTGAAACTCACCCCAGTCTTTAATCCGTTCCACGGGCGAGCGATCTCGGGGCAACTCCCGCTCGTACTCCATAAAGCCTGTCGATTTACCCATCTCGCTGTCTTCTCCTCAGCAAAAAATTTCCTCCCGGCCCATGCGGATGAAGCCCGAATGGCGGCAAGCGTAGGACCGCCTCCACACTCGATCCCGGCCGATCATTGGTTCCGATCAATTGCCGCTCACCCGCGCCGCGTCGTTTTTGTTGGCCTCGAAGGCCGCCATGAGCGCCTCGTCCCCCACCAATCCTTTCGCCTCGGCTTCTTGCAGCGCTACGAGCACGCGGCGGTAATCTCGCGGCATCACCTTGAGGATCTTGATCGCGGTTTCCTGCCACAGTGCCAGGAGCCGCCAAGCGCGTGCGCTGCGGGTATAGATCGCGTGGCGCTTGAGCAACTCTTCGACTTCCTGAAGATCGCGGGCGTCGAGACGCTCCAGTGTGACGGTGTCCAAATTACACCGTCGCTTAAACGTGCCGTCCTCGTCCAGCACGTAGGCTAGGCCTCCGGACATCCCGGCCGCAAAGTTCCGGCCCGTCTTGCCGATCACCAAGACCCGGCCGCCGGTCATATACTCGCAGCCATGGTCGCCGACGCCTTCCACCACGGCGCGCACGCCGCTGTTGCGCACACCGAAGCGTTCTCCCGCCACGCCGCGAATATAAGCTTCCCCGTCCGTCGCGCCGTAAAAAGCCACGTTGCCGACGATGATGTTTTCCTCGGGCGCAAAAGTCGAACCTTCCGGCGGATACAGAATGACCTTGCCCCCCGAGAGCCCTTTGCCAAAGTAGTCATTGGCATCTCCCTCGAGTTCCAGCG
Organism: uncultured Syntrophobacter sp.; assembly: GCA_964539925.1. Classification (GTDB taxonomy): domain Bacteria; phylum Desulfobacterota; class Binatia; order UBA9968; family UBA9968; genus DP-20. The sequence continues at coordinate 3,402 of CAZILB010000001.1, forward strand.
TCACTCCAGGAGGCACGAAGGCGCCAAAGCTCTGTCCCGCCGAACCCTGGAACTGAAAATGGATGGTGTCCTCCGGCAGACCCTCCGGTCCGTAGCGGCGCGTCACCTCGCTGCCGAGAATCGTGCCGACAACCCGATGGGTGTTGCGGATGTCGAGTTTCGCCTTCACCTTCTCCTGCCGTTCCAAAGCCGGAGCAGCCAGATCAAGCAACACTTGATTATCCAGGGCGTTTTCCAAGCCGTGATTTTGCGCGATCTGGCAGTACCTTCCGACTTCCGGTCCGACCCGCGGCTGGTAGAGAATCGCTGAAAAATCCAACCCTCTTGACTTCCAATGGTCCACAGCGGGGCGCATCTCGATACGGTCTGACCGACCGACCATTTCATTGACGCTGCGAAACCCAAGCGCGGCCATATGCTCGCGCATCTCTTGAGCGATGAAGCGCATGAAATGGACGACGTGGGACGGATCGCCGGCAAATTTCTTGCGAAGTTCCGGATTTTGCGTCGCGACGCCAACCGGACAGGTGTCCAGGTGGCAGACGCGCATCATGATGCAGCCAAGGGCCACCAGCGCCGTGGTGGCAAAGCCAAATTCTTCGGCGCCTAGCAGGGTCGCGATCACGACGTCGCGCCCAGTTTTCAGCTGGCCGTCCGTTTCCACGGCGATGCGGCTGCGCAGGTTGTTCAGCACCAGCGTCTGGTGCGTTTCCGCCAGACCCAACTCCCATGGCAAACCGGCATGTTTGATACTCGTCTGCGGCGAGGCGCCGGTGCCGCCGTCATGCCCGCTGATCAACACTACGTCGGCGTGCCCCTTGGCCACCCCCGCGGCGATGGTGCCAACGCCCACCTCGGAGACGAGCTTGACGCTGATACGGGCATTGTGATTGGCGTTTTTGAGATCATGGATCAGTTGAGCCAAATCCTCGATCGAGTAAATATCATGATGCGGCGGCGGCGAGATCAAACCGACGCCGGGCGTCGAGTGGCGCACCTTGGCAATCCACGGATAAACTTTGCGCCCCGGCAGCTCGCCACCCTCGCCCGGCTTGGCTCCCTGGGCCATCTTGATTTGGATCTCCCGCGCCTGCGTTAAATAAAGGCTCGTCACGCCGAACCGTCCCGACGCGACCTGCTTGATGGCACTATTCTTTGAATCGCCGTTGGGCTCGGGCACATAGCGCGCCGGATCCTCGCCACCTTCCCCGGTGTTGCTCTTGCCGCCGATACGGTTCATCGCCACAGCCAACGCTTCGTGCGCCTCTTTGCTGATAGAGCCATAGGACATGGCGCCGGTTTTGAAGCGCCGGACGATCTCCTCCACCGGCTCCACTTCGTCGATGGGAATCGGCTTGGCGTCGTCCTTGAACCTCATGAGACCGCGCAACGTCGCTGTCCGCTCCGACTGATCGTCGATCAGTTGGGTGTATTCCTTGAACGCCTTATAATCGTCGTTGCGGCAGGCCTTCTGCAAGAGATGGACAGTTCGCGGATTAAACAAATGCAGCTCGCCGTCCTTGCGGTATTGATATTGGCCGTAAACTTCCAGCGTGTGGCCGTTTAGCGCATAGGTCGGGTAGGCGCGAGCGTGCTGCTGCTGGGCCTCCAGAGCGATATCCTGCAAGCCGATGCCGCCCACCCGCGACGGCGTCCAGGTAAAATATTTATCGACCACCTCCCGTGCCAGGCCAACAGCCTCGAAAATCTGCGCGCCGCAATAGGACTTGATCGTCGAGATGCCCATCTTGGCCATCACCTTCACCACGCCCTTATAGACCGCTTTGTCGTAACCTTTTACCGCTTCTTTGTAAGTAAGGTTCGGCAGCATTCCCTCGTGGATCATGTCGTTCAGGCACTCGTAGGCGAGGTAAGGATTGATCGCCTGCACCCCATACCCGAGCAATAGGCAAAAATGATGCACTTCGCGCGGCTCGCCGGACTCGAGCACCAGCCCGATGCGCGTGCGCGTGCCGGTGCGAATCAGGTGATGATGCAGACCCGCCGACGCCAACAGGGCGGGGATCGGCGCGCGGGTGCGGTCGACCCCTTTATCGGAGAGAATGAGAATCGTGGTTCCTTTGGCGATCTCGGCGTCCGCGGCCTTGAACAGGTCCTTCAGCGCCCGCTCAAGCCCCGCCTTTCCTTGGTGGGGATCGAACAGGATCGGCAGGGTCGCCGGTTTGATCCCCGGTTGATCGATCAGGCGCAGCTTCTCCATGTCGGAGTTTTTCAGGATCGGTTCGGACAGACGGAGCTGCCGGCAACTTTGCGGCTTGGGATCGACCAGATTGCCTTCGCTGCCGATGGTGAGCGTGGTCGAGGTGATCAGTTCCTCGCGGATCGGATCGATGGGCGGATTGGTCACCTGGGCGAACAACTGCTTGAAGTAGTTGTACAGAAGTTGCGGTTTATCGGACAGAACCGCGAGCGGCGTGTCCGTGCCCATGGATCCTACCGGCTGAATGCCGTTCTGCGCCATGGGGCCGATGTTCACCCGCAGATCTTCGAAGTTGTATCCGAAGGCTTGCAGACGCTGGAGCGTCGCCTGATGATCGTAGAGTGGTTGTTTTTCGTCAACGTCGGGCATCTCCGCAAATCGCACCTGATGCTCTCTCAACCACTCGGCGTAGGGAGCCGCCGCGGCCATCTCGCGTTTGATCTCTTCATCGCTGATAATGCGCCCTTCGCGAGTGTCGACCAAGAACATGCGCCCCGGCTGGAGCCGGCGTTTTTCCAAAACCCGCTCCGGCGCCACTTCCAGAACGCCGACTTCGGAAGACATGATGACGAGATCGTCCTTGGTCACGTAGTAGCGCGACGGGCGAAGGCCGTTGCGGTCGAGCACGGCGCCCACCACGGTGCCGTCGGTAAAGGCGATCGAAGCGGGGCCGTCCCAGGGCTCCATCAAGCTGCTATGATATTCATAAAAGGCGCGCTTCGAATCGTCCATGCTCTCGTGATTCTCCCATGGCTCGGGAATCATCATCATGACGGCGTGCGGCAGCGAGCGGCCGCTGAGCGCCAAAAACTCCAGACAGTTGTCGAACTTTGCCGAGTCGCTGCCGTCCTCCTGAATGATCGGAAACAGTTTTTCCAGGTCGTCGCCGAACAACTTCGAGGCCAACATGCCCTGGCGCGCGTGCATCCAGTTTTCGTTCCCGCGCAGCGTGTTGATCTCGCCGTTGTGGATCAGATAGCGGTAGGGGTGCGCCCGGCCCCAACTCGGAAACGTATTGGTGCTGAAGCGCGAGTGCACCAGCGCAATCGCGGTCTCGACCAGCGGATCGGAGAGATCGGGATAGAACGTCGCCAGCTGGCGCGGCGTCAGCATCCCTTTGTAAATCAACGTACGGCTCGACATGCTGGGAATGTAGAAAAAATCCCCGCCTGCAAGCCCGGCGTAACGGATCGCGTTCTCCACACGGCGGCGGATGACGTACAGTTTGCGTTCGAAGGCGAGATCGTCGCCCAGGCCGGGACCGCGGCCGATAAATACCTGGCGCACGAACGGCTCGCACGCCTTCGCGGTCTCGCCCAAATAAAGATTATCGGTGGCAACCTTGCGCCAGCCGAGACATGCCTGGCCTTCTTCGGCGATGACTTTTTCCACCGTCTTTTCAAAGCGGCGGCGTTGCTCGCGCTGATCCGGCAAAAAGATCATGCCGACGCCGTACTCTCCCACGTCCGGCAATCCGAACCCCAGACCGGCGCAGGCATCCTTGAGAAACGCGTGCGGAATCTGCATCAAGATGCCGGCGCCGTCGCCGGTATTTTCTTCGCAGCCGCAAGCGCCGCGATGATCGAGATTCTCGAGCACAGTGAGCGCCTGCTCGACGATCTCATGCGATTTCTCGCCCTTGATGTTCACCACGAATCCAACGCCGCAAGCGTCATGTTCGAAGCGCGGATCGTAAAGACCCTGCCTGGGCGGCAAACCGGAAATGCTCATATAATCGCCTTTCATTTTGGTCGTGTAACGCTAAAAATCGAACGGAAACTCCGTTCGCGTTTTGTCGGAGTGGGGTCGCCGGAAAAAGAACTCACACCATAACGAGTCAACCGCGTCCGCGCAACTGTTTCTCTGCAAGGTCGCTCCTTCGGCCCTGGGACGCACCCGCCAAGCCGGTGTCGAGTTCCAGCACCTGCCCTTCTTTCGCGGTTGATAGAACGACTTTCGTAACGGTTCGGGTCACTCCCCCGACGGAACGAATCTCGCCCAACAACTTCTCCAGGGCCGTCGTGTTCGCCGACTTCACCTTCAAAATAAAACTTTCGTCGCCGGTGACATGATGGCATTCCTGGACATCGCCATAGCGCATCATCTGCGCGGCAAATTCCTCCAGGTCGCGTTGGTTCCCGATGGATACCCCGATAAAAGCCGTGACGTCCTTGCCGACTTTCTTGGCGTCCACCAGCGCCTGATAGCCGCGAATGACCCCGCTGGCTTCCAATTTCTTGACTCGCTCCATCACTGCGGGCGCGGACAAAGCCACGTCTTCGGCGATCTCGGCTAAGCGCCGGCGACCGTCATTTTGAAGAATAGAAACAATTTTTAAATCGATTTTGTCCAATTAACTAAAAAAATTAGGCAAGTTTAGACTTAACTTAAAAATTTTATGTCATCGGCAGGTCTGATTGTCAAGCGAAAGAATCCCGTGCAACGCGTTCAAAGCGCCCCCTGAGGCCGCTGACTTCCAAAACTCCAATAAGACAAAACTCGATTGGAGTCGCTGCCAACTATGGCAGCCGACCGCATCCCTTGAGCCGGGGCGCCGATTCACGAATGGGACTGTTTGATGGCCGAGCTAATTTTGCCGAGAAACGATACTTAGAGACCCCGAGCGGCGGGTAAACTTGCGCGTGCTGCGAAAGCGCGAATGGGGGAGAACTCCATGGCCAAAATGCGAGCGTGGCGGACTAGATTCGACGGCCCGCTTCGGCCCGGCGGGCTCGAATGCCGGCCGTTTACATCAATGGAAGGTCGGGAATCTGCCGGACATCCGAATGCAAATAGTCAAGGACCCACGAATTCCCAATTGCGACCTCTGGCTTGGCGCTCACAATCGTTTGCAGGATGGTGCGCGCCCGCCGGTCCGAGGACTCTGCCTTAATGGCCTCCACCAGCGCCCACACCGCGGCGATAATCATTCCTTGCCCTTGCAGGCTGACGCCAAGGTTGCGAAAGGCGCTGGCACGGGTCCATTCGATGCCGATGGCCACGCGGCAATGATGCTCCGCCTCGGCAAAGCGACCCAGCTGGTTTAAACAGTAACCCATGTTGTTATGGAGCACGTAGGCGATCTTGCGACTGTCCGGGGAAAACTCCAACGCCGCGGTAAAATGCTTCAAGGCAATGTCAAGGCACCCCTCGTCGGTGGCGATTTGCCCTAGCGCGAGATGGCAGTGAGCCCTTTGCTCGGCGTCCTTGCTGCCACCGATGAAGTTTTCGAGCAACTCGACCGCAGCGTCGCATCTTTTGATACCGCGATAATAGCCGACGACGAATAGCATCCAGCGGAAATAGTCTTCAGCCGTACTGCTATTCTTCAGCCGCTCCAGCAACAGCTTTTCCGTATCGATGGAGGGTTCGGGTTCCGTGAGAGAGTCGGTCTTCTTGTTCATGGTAGTCATAAATTTGGCTATTGAAGCAAGCGCGATACCATCAATCCGTCGTACGCAGTTTTCACGAAATCGACACGAAACTTCCGTAAGGTCCGATTGGTGAAGGTGCTCCGATGGGATAACTCGCGTCACTCCCCCGACAATGGGGCGTAACTGCCCGACGACTTGACCCCCACCGTCCTTTCGATGCTTTGCTCAAAATCCCGCTATCGGCTTCCGATCTTGCCGCCTATGTAAGCGGTCTTAGCCTCCTCCGCACAGCTCCGGACGCGAGTTCTGAGAAGCGACAGCAAGCCGGCAGCCAAGTTCCGAGGGAAATAAGAAGTTGGTGGGCCCACCTGGACTTGAACCAGGGACCAACCGGTTATGAGCCGGTGGCTCTAACCAACTGAGCTATGGGCCCGTAACGATGGCAGAGGGTCGAATGATTAAAGCAGGCCGCGGCAAACCAGGCAAGCGCTCGCCGCTAACTTTCCATGAAACTTTTGAGCCGCTTGCTGCGGCTCGGGTGTCTCAGTTTGCGCAGCGCTTTGGCCTCGATCTGACGAATGCGCTCGCGCGTCACGGTAAATTTCTGACCGACTTCTTCCAGCGTATGATCCGATTTTTCGCCGATGCCGAAGCGCATGCGAAGAACCTGTTCTTCGCGCGGCGTGAGCGTCGCTAGCACCTTGCGCGTTTGTTCCTGCAAGTTGATGTTCACCACGGCGTCGGAGGGCGTCATGATGCGTTTGTCTTCGATGAAATCGCCAAGATGACTATCTTCCTCTTCCCCCACCGGAGTTTCCAGCGAAATCGGCTCCTTGGCGATCTTCAACACTTTACGCACTTTATCAAGCGGGATCTCCATCTTGGTTGCGATTTCCTCCGGCGTGGGCTCGCGTCCGATTTCCTGGACCAGATACCGGGAAGTGCGGATGAGTTTGTTGATCGTTTCGATCATGTGCACCGGTATCCGAATCGTGCGCGCCTGGTCGGCGATAGCTCGAGTGATGGCTTGGCGGATCCACCAGGTGGCATAGGTGGAAAACTTATAACCGCGCTGGTACTCGAATTTGTCAACGGCCTTCATCAAACCAATGTTGCCTTCCTGGATGAGGTCGAGGAACTGCAGGCCGCGATTGGTGTATTTCTTGGCGATGCTAACGACTAGGCGCAAATTAGCCTCGATCAGCTCCTTTTTCGCCAGGTTCGCCTTGGTTTCGCCTTCGACGATCGACCAGACCCGCCGCTTGATCTCCTCAGCCGGCATTTCAAGGTCCCTTTCGATGTGACGCACATCGCGCCGGGCGGCACGAATGTCTTCGGCCATGTGCAAAATCGCGTCATGGCCCATCCGAAAGGAACCGATCGCTTTCTGCCATGCGCTCTTGCGGCCGTCAGCGGCCGGTATCGAGCGGAGAATTTCGCCGCTGGATCGGCCGACTCTGTCTTCGAAATCCTTGATTTTTCGTTCAAGGCTCTGGACGCGCTCCATGGTGCGCTTGAGACCGTCGGCGATGGCTTCGGTCTGCTTACGGTTGAGTTGCAGGCTCTTCAGTCCGGTCAGGATCCGGTCGTTGTATCGGGCAACCGCATCCAGGAGCAGTTGACGGCGACGGGCGGAAAGCCGTTTGCTATCGAGTTGACGGCGGATCTTTTCCCGATCGTTGGCGGTGCGGCGAATCCTGCCGACCTGATCCATCAAGCGTTTCTCGTAAACTTCTTCGTCCTCAAAATCGTCGCTCTCCTCCTCACCTTCGTCTTTGATGATCTCGCGCACGCGGACCTCATGGCGGGCGAGCTTTTCTCCAAGATCGAGAATATAGGTCAGTGCCAAAGGACTCGAAAGCACTTCGTCGATCACTTTTTTTTCGCCTTCTTCGATCTTTTTGGCGATCTCGACCTCGCCCTCGCGGCTAAGTAGCGATACTGTCCCCATCTCCCGCAAATACATTCTCACCGGGTCGCCGGTCTTGCCGACAACGTCGCCGTCGAGCTCGTTTTCCGCCTCCTTTTCCTCTTCTTCCTCATCCGCCAAATCATCGCCCACGCCGGCCAGAGCCACCCTTTGATTCGCATCCACCACTTCGATGTCCATTTCGCCGAAAATGGACATGACATCATCAATCTGATCGGGTGACACCACCTCCGCGGGAAGCATGTCGTTCACGTCGTCGTAGGTCAAATAACCCTTCTCCTTGCCCAGATCGATGAGCTTTTTGACCTCCTTCAAGTTTTTCTTTTCCACCGGCTGCGCGGCGGCATCGGAGGTGGATTTGGTTTTGGCTATCGCGGGGTTGGCTTCGGCTCGAGCTTTGGGCGTTCTAGCTGGCGCTCTTTTCGTATGAGGTCTTGCCATTCTAGTATCCTTTCTCTCTTCGCTTTCTCATCTCTTTGCTCTTCGGCGGCGCGAATGGCAGAGCGCAGCAGGCGCTCCTGTGCCTTGAAATGTTTGCGCCGCAAGTGAGCCAGGCAGTCCGCAGCGATCTTGGCACATTCAGCGTCAGCGAGACGCTCCTCCTCAAAAGCCAGGGCCGCCAATTCGCTCGCCAGCTCGGGCGGCCATTCCTGGGTTATCCGGGAGACATCGATATCTCTTTGTTCTTGCCACTCGGCGATGATTCCGTCAACTGCCGCACGCCACATCGGGCTAAAACTCTCGCGCGCTTGCGGGTCCCGCACGACGCTCTCAATCACCGACGGCAAGCGCAGCATCAAGCGCAACAGCGAGCGCTCGGCCAGATCGTCACGGTTGTCGATTTTGGCCGTGGCGACCGGCGCACGCGCAGCCGACGGAGCGGAGCGGACCGTCCGCGCAACGGATTGCCGCCGAAGCACCTCCTCGCGGATTCCTAGCCTATCGACGGCCCGGCCGACCAGCAGATCGGCTTCGAACGGATTGGTTACTTTGGCAAGCACTCGACTGACCTCGTCAGCGATCCGGCTCTTGCCTTCCAAGCTCCGGCCGTGGCGCTCCTCCAGCCAATGGAAATAATAATCGGCGAGCGGCACCGCCTGATCCAGAACATGCTCCACGGCGGCCCTGCCGCGGCTGCGTACGAAGCTGTCGGGATCCTCGCCCTTGGGTAGAAACGCCGCGCGGCCGAGACCGCCGGCCTCGACAAATATCTCGAAGCTGCGCGCGGCCGCTTTACGGCCGGCATCGTCGCCGTCAAACAGCGCGACAATGTTCTTGGTATATCGGAACAAAAGACGCACATGCTCGGCCGTCAAGGCCGTACCCAGAGTCGCGACCACGTAGCCAATCTCGTACTGCGCCAGGGCGATGACATCGAGATAGCCTTCGACCACCACCACCCGATCCGCTCGACGAATCGCGTCCTTGGCCTGATACAGTCCGTAGAGAGTCGCGCCTTTATGAAACAGCGGCGTCTCGCTTGAGTTGAGATACTTGGGCAAAGCTTGATCGAGCACCCGGCCGCCGAAGGCAACGATCTTGCCCGCCGGATTGATGATCGGGAACATCAACCGGGCGAAAAATTTCTCGTAAAAATTTTGCGGGCGCCGTTGGCCGAGCAAACCGAGACGCAAGGCGTCGTCGGCGGAAATGGACCCTTTCTCGACGGCCGCAAGCAATCCCGAGCCTTTCTGCGGCGCGTAGCCCAGCATGAACCTCCGCGCGCACGCCTGATCCACGCCGCGCGCTTTCAGATAGTTCTGCGCTTTTTTTCCTTCGGCATGGTTGAAAAGAATTTTCTGGTAGTGGACGGCAACCCGCTCGTTGATCCGGTAGAGCCTCTCGCGCTCTCCGGACTCCCGCTGGGCACCCTGCCGGTCCGAGCGCTCGATGGCAATGCCGTAGCGTCCGGCCACCCGTTCCACCGCTTCGGGAAACGTCAGATGATCGTACTGCATGAGGAAATGAAAAATGCTGCCGCCGGCATGGCAACCAAAGCAATGATAGATTCCTTTTTCCTCGCTCACTGTGAAGGAAGGCGTCTTTTCCCCGTGAAACGGGCACAGTCCCACGTAGTTGCGTCCCGCCTTCTTAAGCGTAACGTAATCGCCGATAACCTCGACGATGGCGGCACGATTCCTGATCTCGGCAATTTTGTCCTGACTGATCATTTTGGCGCGCTACAAGCGAAACCCTTGGGAGGGCGCTTGCGGGCTCGCCCTCTCAGCGGCGAAAACTTTTTCCCGGCCGATGCGGATCATCCCCTCGGCCAACCGGGAAAGCGGAACGGCGAAATAAGAGGTCGCGAACTTTTCTCGCGTCGGCGCCGACAACAAGGACGATGACCCCAGGAGGAAAACCGCCACCGCGGCGACGGCCGTTCCCTTGCCCATGCCAATGGCCACCCCCGCGGTGCGGTTTAAAGTCTTCAAGAACAAAAATTTTTCCGAACGGTGCAACAGCCATCCGGCCGAACTGAGCAGGAAATAAACCGAGAAGAAGATCGCGATGAAAGCCAGCGCCTTAAGGACCAGCGGAGACCACTGCACATATTCAGCGATGAAGGCGGAAAACTGAGGCTCATAGGCCGCCGCGGCCATAAAACCAACGATCAGGCCGACGATAGAAAAAATCTCCCGGAAAAAACCCCGAAAAAAACCTCTCAAACCGAACAGGGCTAGCACGACCAGGATAGTGAGATCAAGCCAATTCACAGGCGGGAACCATTCGCAGAGTGCATCGCTGCGGGCCCATGTCGCCCGCCGGGAGCCGTGTCGATCAGCTTCCAGGATATCGCCCCACTTTGCAGGGTTCCTCTAGGAGTTAGAGCGGCCTTGAGCATGCGGGCAACGTCCGACCACACCGGCAGAGAATGTCATATTTCTGCGTACGGCGGCCACCCGCTATTCTCCGCCCAGAAGGGCCCTGGCCAGCTCGTTGACTCGCTTGCCGTCGCTTCGCCCGGTTATTTTCGGCATGACGAGCTTCATGACCCTCCCCAGGTCTTGAATAGTTTTCGCGCCTGTCTCTGCGATGCAGGCTTGAATCAACGCCCTGACCTCGTCTTCCGACAAAGGTTGCGGCAAAAAGCGTTTGAGCACCGCCAGCTCGGCTTCCTCTTTTTGCGCCAGCTCTTCCCGGCCGCCTTTGCGAAACAACTCTATCGCTTCGTGACGCTGCTTGCACAGAGTCGAAATGGTCTTATGAATTTCTTCCGCGTTCAGTTCCTTGCGCGCCTTGATCTCTTCATTGTAAATCGCCGACAACAGCAAGCGAAGAGTAGAAAGCGCAACCGCATCCCGGCCTTTCATGGCGGACTTCACGCTCTGCTGAATCTCAGCCTTGAGTTCCATCCCCGTAGCCCCTGCTCTCTCGCGTCGCACCGCTCCTTGTCTAGAAGGAATGGCGTACGCGCCGCATGGCGCGTTTTTTCGCAGCGATGGCTTTCTTTTTCCGCTTTACGCTCGGCTTTTCGTAATGCTCGCGCTTTCTTAGTTCGGCAAGAATTCCCGCTTTTTCGCACAGCTTCTTAAAACGTCGAATCGCGCTCTCGATCGATTCGTTATCTCGTACTCGGACTCCAGTCATAAAATTAAATCACCCCCGATCCCCACGGACCGTGTTTAGCCCGGCAGCAATTCTAACGTATTCCACTTCCAAGTCAAGCAATTCACGTGAAAAATAAACCGCTTGGCGCCATTTTAAGGCTCCGCGGAAAGCCCCCGGAAGAGAGGCCCGTGGAGATCGGTTCTACGCCGGTTACACTGCAGCGCGAAGCCGCCAAACGCCTACTGCAATTCACATTACGGGAAACAGCGATTCCTCTTGGCACGCAGACGGCTTAACGCAGCCGCAGTTTGCCCAGCCTCCCTGGATAATCGGAAATCAGTCCCTGCACTCCCCGCGCGGCAAAAGTTGCGATTTCAGAAGGTTCGTTTACAGTCCAAACAAAGATGTCCAATCCCTGCTCCCAGGCCCGCGTTAAAAACTCGCGCGAAGCGAGCTCCTTACGCACATGGATCGACGCGGCACCCACGCCGATTGCGCCGGCGAATGGGTCCTGCGCTTTGTTCGAACCGTAAAGAATGCCGAGCGCGGCGTCCGGCGCCAGTTCCCTGACACGCGCCAACGCGCGATAGTCGAAAGACGATACAATCGTGCGGTCGAGATAGTCGTAATGGCTCAAGATGAACAAAATTTTAATTTCTATCCCCGACGGCGAGTCCGGGAATTTTTTGATTTCCAAACACAGATCAGCATTGCCGGCGATAATTTCCAGAGCTTCTTCGAGCGTGAGGATACGCTCGCCCTTAAATGCTTTCTCTCGCCACTGACCGATATCCAGCTGCTTCAGTTGAGCCAGGGTCTTGTTTTTTACCGCGCCTGGTGCGCACGCCGTGCGCACCAGGCGTTCGTCATGGAAAACCACCACATGGCCGTCCTGCGTAAGCTGGCAATCGAGTTCGATCATGTCGGCGCCCGCCTCGAGCGCTTTTAGAAACGCCAGGCGGGTGTTTTCGGGATATTTGCCGGAGGCGCCGCGGTGCGCGATCTTCTTGAAGCCGGCCATGGAAGTAGATTAACCGCGCCGGAAAAAAAAAGTAAACGGCGCAAGAAGATTCTAGCGTCGTTTCGGCAGCGGCTCCAGGCAAAGGTGAATAAAAAATTCGCGGTTGCCGGCGGGGCCGAGCAAAGGCGAGTCGGTTACGCCGCGCACCTGAAAACCCATGGCGCGAGCGGCGTCCCTGATCTCTTCGATCACCCGTTCATGCTCCTCGGCGGAACGCACCACGCCGCCCTTTCCGACTTTGCCTTTGCCGACTTCGAATTGCGGTTTGATCAAGGCCAGCACTTCGCCGTCTGCGGCGAGAAATTCCTTGACTTTGGGTAAAACCAGCTTGAGCGAGATGAAAGAAACATCGACGGTGGCCAGGTCCACCGGGCAGGGCAGAGCCGTCGCTTCAAGATGGCGGATATTCGTCCTTTCGAAGGCCACCACCCTTGGGTCGCTCCTGAGCTTCCAGTCGAGCTGGCCGTAACCGACATCGACGGCGAATACTTTGACGGCGCCGCAGGCAAGCAAACAGTCGGTAAATCCGCCGGTGGAGGCACCGACATCCAGAGCGGTTTTTCCGCCGGCGTCGACGGCGAATTCTCGCAGCGCTTTTTCCAGTTTGAGTCCGCCGCGGCCGACGTAAGGAGAAGAAGCCTTGACACGGATTTGCGCGCTCGTATCGATCAAGCTGCCGGCCTTGGCGACCGTCTGATCGTTCACCAGCACGGCTCCGGCAAGAATTTTACGCCGGCCTTCTTCCCGGCTGGCCACCAGCCGGCGCTGGACTAATAGAAAATCTAGGCGCTCCCTCTTTCCCATCCCTCTCGGTTTTTCTTCTTGGCGCGTCGCGTCATCTGCAACGCCGCTTGGGCGATCGCATCCTTGTCGAAGCCGCACATTTTCCTGAGCTCATCCTGGGTCCCGTGGGGTATAAAGCGATCGGGGACGCCGAGCCGCCGAATCTCGAGCCCGCTGATGCCCTCGTCGGCGACGAACTCGAGCACGGCGCTGCCGAACCCACCGGCAACGACGTGATCTTCCACCGTCAACAAGCGCGGCACATGGGTCAACAAGGCTCGCAGTAAATCCCTGTCTAGGGGTTTGACGAAGCGGGCGTTTACGACAGCGGCGTTGATTCCCAGCGGCGCGAGATCTTGAGCCGCTCTGAAGGCCGGCATCACGGTCTGGCCGATGGCGGCAATCACGATATCCGTGCCGTCGCGCAGAAGCTCACCCTTGCCGATCTCCAGCGCCTTGGGAGAGGAATCCAAGGCCACGCCCCAACCCTCGCCGCGTGGATAGCGCAGAGCAATGGGCCCCGAATGCCCGACGGCGGTGGCAAGCATATGTTGCAGCTCGTTCTCGTCTTTGGGCGCCATCACCACGATATTCGGGATCGAACGCAGGTAGGCAAAATCGAACACGCCGTGGTGGGTCGGCCCATCGGCACCCACCAGTCCGCCCCGGTCGAGGGCAAACACCACGTGCAAATTCTGCAAACAGACATCGTGAAGAATTTCATCATAGCCACGCTGCAAAAACGTCGAATAGATGGCCACCACGGGGACGAAACCCTCGGTGGCCATGCCGGCAGCGAAGGTGACGGCGTGCTGCTCGGCGATGCCGACGTCGTAGCTACGTTCGGGTATTTCGCGCCCGAGTTTGTCGAGGCCCGTGCCGCTGCCCATCGCCGCCGTAATGCCCACCACTTTGGGATTTTCCTTGGCGATGCGCACCAGTGAATGGCCGAAAACGTCGGTGTAAGTGGGGATCGGCCCCTTTTCCTTTTTGGCCTTGCCGGTCAATACATGGAACGGTGTCACGGCGTGAAATTTGATCGGATCGGCTTCCGCCGGCGCGTAACCCTTGCCTTTTTTTGTGAGCACATGAACGAGGGTCGGCCCCTCGACCTTTTTCACGTTCTCCAAAGTCGCGATCATCTCGCTGATGTTATGGCCGTCGATGGGCCCGACATATTGAAATCCCAAGCTCTCGAATAAAAAGCCGGGGGTCACCAGACTCAAAAACGAGTCGCGCATTTTGCGCGCGAGAAATTTCAGATTCTCGCCGCTGGGCAAACTCTTCAGCAAGTTGGACAGGTTCTTTTGCAGCCGCACGCCCAAATCGGTGGTGAACTGCTTGCTCAAAAACGATGACACCGCGCCGACTCGGGGATCGATAAAATGCTCGTTGTCGTTGAGCACGACGATCAAATCGCGGTCGAGATGGCCGGCGGAGTTGAGGCCTTCGTAGGTCAAGCCGGCGCTTAAGCCGCCGTCGCTGATCACCGCCACCACCTTGCGCGTGGATCCTTGGAGATATTTGGCTTCCACCATTCCCAGGGCGGCGGAGATCGACGTGCCCGCGTGGCCGGCGCCGAAGACATCGTATTCGCTTTCTTCGCGGCTTAAAAACCCGCTCAAGCCGCCCAATTGGCGAATGGTCGCCAGCCGCTCGCGCCGGCCGCACAATAGCTTGTGCGCATAGGCCTGGTGACCGGTGTCCCAAACAATGCGGTCCTCCGGCGTCTGAAAAACATAATGCAGCGCGAGTGTCAGCTCGACCGCGCCCAGCGTTGAGGCAAAATGACCTCCGACCTCGGATACCACTGAAATGACCTCATCTCTGATTTCTCCGGCGAGCCCGTTGAGCTCGTCGACGGATAACCGTCTGAGGTCGCCCGGGCAGTCAACTTCGTCCAACAAACGCGTCATGGGATTTGTTGCTCTCCTCTGGAAAGTGACTTTTCGATTAAGTATAAACCGTCCGTCCCGCCACATGGGCCGCGATGGCCTTCAGCGCAGCCGCGCGCGCACCGAAGGGAGCCAGCGCCTCGTCGCAGCGGTTTAACAACTCCCGCAGCCGCGCCCTTGATTCACCCATGCCGGCAACCGCGGGATAGGTTGCTTTTCTCTTCTCATTTCGCCCCGACTCGGCGCCTTTTCCAACCCCGGTCCCGCCCTGAGCGTCCAAAATATCGTCCGCGATTTGGAAAGCCAACCCGAAATTTTCCCCGTAGCGGCAAACGCTCGCCAGTTCCTCCCCACCGGCGCCGGCGATTTCCGCCCCGAGGCGCACCGATGCGTGCATGAGCGCGCCGGTCTTGCGCGCATGAATCAACTCCACAGCCGCGATATCCACGGTTCGGTTCTCGGCTTCAAGATCGAAGGCCTGGCCGCCGACAAGACCGCAAACCCCGGCGGCATATGACAGTTGGTGAAGCGCGTTCAAGAGCTTCGCCGCGGGCAATTGCTCGAGCAACTCGGGGGCGGAAATGATGCGAAAGGCCTCCGTCAACAAACCGTCGCCTGCGAGCAAGGCCATGCCTTCGCCGAAAATCCTGTGCGCCGTCGGCTGGCCGCGCCGAAGGTCATCGTTGTCCAACGCCGGCAGATCATCGTGAATCAGAGAATAGGCGTGGATCATTTCCACCGCGCAGGCGAAAGGCAAGAGAATTTTCGGCTCGCCGCCGAACAACTCTCCCGCCGCCAACGTCAGGATCGGACGAATCCGCTTCCCCCCAGGGAAAACGCCGTAGTGCAGCGCGCCAAACAAGGTTTGCAAGCCGGCAGGGAACTGGCCCAGATGGGATTTCAGCGCCTCATCAATTAGCCGGGATTGTTTGCCGAGATAGGCATCGAGATCAAAAGAGCTAACCGTCGGGGCTTTCATTGAGACCGCGCTGTATGTCCGTTGGCAGTGTAGCATTGACTCGGCCGTTTCTTCAAATTCCCCGAACGAACCCCGGAAATTACCCCTGCTCTTCGCCAGGCGTCAAAGGCGCCCATTTGGGACTAGGTGCGTCCGGTTGCGTACGCGGTGCGACGGCCGCGCCCCTGAAATGCTCCCGGCCCATGGCTAGATACTCGGCTTCCTGGAAAGCGTGATTCTTGGCTAAAATGGCTTTCATCTTGGGCGCATGCGGCAAGCGGTTCTGGCAGAGTCGACCGACTGGTTCTAAAGATTCAGTGATCTCAAAGCGTCGGTAATTTTCCCATACTTGAACTTGTAGCCGAGCTTGGTCGCCGCTTCAGGCAACGCACGCTGGCCGGTTAAAAGCATATCCGCCATCTCGCCGAGCATTAGAGCCAGGACCGACGGCGGCACGGAAGCCCAGGAGGGACGGTTTAGAACCTCTCCCAAAGCCTTGGAAAATTCCGCCATGGTGACCGGGTTGGGGGCAGTTGCGTTGAAAGGCCCGCGGGCGTTTTGATTCTCCAGCAAAAACTGGATTAACCCGACCTCATCGTCGATGTGAATCCATGACATCCATTGATCGCCCGAACCCAGAGGCCCGCCAACAAACATTTTGAATGGCGGCACCATTTTGGCGAGCGCGCCTTTGCCCTTGGCGAGCACGATTCCAGTTCGCACCAACACGACTCGCACGCCCAGCGCCTCGGCTTTATTCGCTTCCTCTTCCCACTCCACGCAGAGATCGGCGAGAAACCCGGTGCCCGGCTTGCTGCCTTCGTTGAGGACCCCGTCGCCGCGCGGACCGTAGTAGCCCACGGCGGATGCATTGATCAGGAACTTCGGCCGAATTTTGGCCTTCGCGACGGCCTCGACCAGAGAACGCGTGCCGTCGATGCGGCTGCGGCGAAGTTTTTCCTTTTGTGCATGGGTCCAGCGATTGGCCGCAATCGGCTCACCGGCGAGATTGATGATGCCGTCGGCGCCATCGACGGAGTTTTCCCACAGCCCGCCGACCCCGGGTTGCCAGCCAAACCATTCCTTCTTAGCGACGTTGACTTCGGCCGGTGGCCGCCGGCTGAGCAGTACCAATGAGTGATTTTGATTCCACAATCGATCCACCAGCACCGACCCGATAAGCCCCGTTGCTCCGGTCATCACAAGTTTCATAAATGTCCTCGGATCTCCCTAGAACTTCGCAAATTCTGCCTTGCCGTAAACTTTAATTGACCGACGTCGCATAATAGTTATTAGTATCAAACATCGCCATGGAGAAGCAAAAACCGGCAAAACCCGGGCTCGCGATCAGCGCTTGCCTGCTTGGCCAAAGAGTCCGCCACGACGGCGCCCGCAAACTCGATCACCTTCTGTGCGCAACCTCCGGCCGGTTTGTCGAGCGGGTGCCGATCTGTCCGCGAAACGACATCGGCACGGGCGTGCCGCGCGAGGCCAAAGATTTATGAAAACCTATCACCTCGAAAACGAATTGTGGCTGCCCCAACCGCGCGAGCTCATTTTCAAGTTCTTTACCGATCCCGGCAATCTCGAGCGGCTGACGCCGGCGTGGCTGCATTTTCAATTCTTGAACTCCGCCGATATCGAGCTGCGGCAGGGAACCCGCCTCGATTATCGCCTGCGGTTGCACGGAGTTCCACTGCGTTGGCAAAGTGAGATCGCCGTCTGGGACCCGCCTGGTCGATTCGTCGATCGCCAGACCCGCGGTCCCTATTCGCTCTGGCTGCACGAACATACCTTCATGGAGCGCAACGGCGGCACCCTCGTCGGCGATCGCATTGAATACGCTGTGCCGGGCGGCGCGCTCGTGCAAAAATTTCTGGTGGCCCCCGACCTCGAGCGGATTTTCAAGTATCGCCACCAGGTTCTCGACATGCTTTTCAATTCTAAAGGTCCGCCGCCCGCACGATAAAATCGCAAGACTGAACCTAGGCTGCACCGGTTCCTTTTTCGCCTTGAACTTGGAGCGTTGAACCTTGATCTCCCCGAGTTGGAGCGCACGGCCCCGGATTCCGACGCAAGGCAAAAATAACTATTGATGAAGTTAAATATAATTGGCATGGCTATCTTTAATGTTACCAATCTTAAACATCGGCCGTCCGGCCTCTGCAAAGACGGTTAATCGACTCCATAGGGCTCCTCGCCGCGTCGTGATTACCGGGTTGGGAGCTGTGAGCCCGAATGGGGTCGGCGTGGGGCCATTTTGGCAGGCCACCCGCTGCGGCAAAAGCGGTGTGGACACGATCCGTTTGTTCGATCCCGAACGGCTCAGCTGCCGAGTTGCTGGCCAAGTCAAGCACTTCGACCCGGCCGATTACTTGGAGGAATACGATCGCAAGCGGGTCGGGAGAAGCGTTCCCTTCGCCATCGCTGCGGCCCAGGAGGCGCTTGAGAGTGCGAAGCTCTGCGCCACAGCGATGACTCTTGAAGAAAAAAGAAATTGGGGCGTGATCTTAGGGAGCGGCGGCGGCGCGCCAGATTTTATGGAAACCCAATACCGCCATTTTTTTCACGACCGGGTACGCAAAGTTAGCGCCTACAACGTGTCAAGCTCGACCATGGGAGCGCTTTCCAGCGAGATTTCCATCTATTTCGGCTTTAGGGGGCCAAGCCACGTTATCTCCACCGGTTGCACGAGTTCCACCGACGCCATTGGATACGCTTTCAACATGATCCGATTCGGCCTGGCGGATAGGCTTTTGACCGGCGGCAGCGATGCCACCATTACTCCGGGAGTCATGCAGGGTTTCTGCGTCATGGGCGCGGTATCCTCGGGTTACAACGCCGAACCTTGGCGTGCGTCCAGGCCTTTTGATCGCGACCGGGACGGCTTTGTCCTCGGCGAAGGCTCGTGGATGTTGGTGTTGGAGGAACGTGAATCGGCACTCGTTCGCGGTGCGCGCATCTTCGGCGAAATTCTCGGTTACGGCTCGACTTGCGACGCCTACCATCGGGTACGTTTGGACCCCTCAGCCGAAGAACCGGCCCGTGCCATGAATCTCGCGATCGAAGACGCCGGGATTGCCAAAGACGAGATCGGTTACGTCGCCTTGCACGGCACAGCGACGCAACTCAACGACAAGACCGAAACCTCGGCGCTCAAGCTTTGCTTCGGGCGCCGCGCCTATGACATTCCCATGAGCTCCATCAAGTCCATGATCGGCCATTCCCAAGGAGCATCCGGTGCCGCGGGCGTCGCGGCTTCGATTCTGGCGATGCGCCATCGCTACCTGCCGCCGACCATCAATTACGACGAAGCCGACCCGGAGTGCGACCTCAACTACATTCCCAATCGCGGCCTCTGTCGCTCCGTCGAAGCCGCGCTGTGCAACTGCATCGGCTTCGGCTCAAAAAACTCAGCCTTAGTCATCGCCAGAGGCGACGGGCCGTGAAGGCGAGATACCGGTCGCGCGAGTACTCCGAGATCACCGTTCGCCAGATGGCTTTGACCGGCGTCGGAGGACCGTGATGCAACGTTTCGACGCGGCGATCATCGGCGCCGGGCCGGCGGGCGCGGCGGCGGCGATTTCACTGGCCCGAAAGGGTTATTCTGTTGCGCTATTTGACAAGCAAGAGTTTCCGCGGCCGAAGCTCTGCGGCGACTTTTTCAATCCCGTAAATTGGCCCATTTGCGGCGAGCTGGGCATGGCGGACGACCTTCTGGCCGAACCGCACGACAAAATTTATTCTCTCCGCATCACCGCGCCGTCCGGTGCGCAGGCGGTCGCACAAATTTCCCAAGAGCCCGGCCGGATATCTTTTGGCCTCGGCATCAGCCGCGAGAGACTCGACTGGGTGTTGCTGCGGGCCGCGCATCGGCGCGGGGTCGCCGTCTTCGAAAAACGGCGGGTCAAGCAACTGGTCGAGCAAAGCTACGGCTGGCGCATCGATGCCGAGCGCGACAACCGCGTGCAGTCCGTGCAGGCCAAGATCGTGATCGGCGCCGACGGACGCAACTCTTGGGTGGCCAACCGTCTGGGGCTAACCGGCCCGGATCATTTACGGGGCGATGCGATCGGGTTGCAGTTTCGTCTGAGCGGCGTTGATCAGGGGCGAAATCGAGTGGAAATTCATCTCTTTGCCGGAGGCTACGCCGGCCTGGTGCACCTCGGCGACGGTACCGCAAACCTCTGCATGGCGGTGGCGCGGGACCGAGCGCCTCACAAGCCTTTGATAGAGCTGACCTCGAGCCCGAGTCTTGCTCCGAATCCCTTCCTGCGCGAGCTGCTGAGCCGGGCCGAGCTGCGCGCAGATGCACGCTCCGCGTTTCCGCTTTACTTTGCGCCGCGCCGCTCCTATGCCGAAAGGCTCTTGCTCGTGGGGGATGCGGCTCAGGTTGTCGAGCCCGTAACCGGCGAGGGAGTTTATTTCGCCCTGCGAAGCGGCCTGATCGCCGCCGAGACCATCGAGGAATCCTTTCGGCACGGAGATTTTTCGGCGTTGCGCTTGGGCGCATACGAGCGGCGCTGCCGGCGCGCATTCCGCCGGCGGCGTACGATGAACCGGCTGCTTCAATATTTGATTTACCGTCCTCCGCTTGGCGAATGTTTGATTCGATTTTCGTCCCGGCGCGCTCATCTGCTCAGCGGAATCGTAAATTCGATTTGCGCTTCTGGTCCGGTTGGACTTTCTCCGCAAGCTTGAAATGATCATCGCCTTGAGCACTCGCGTGCCATTATTCGGCCGCTCTAAGGTGAAAGATCGCTCATCGACCCGATCGGCCCGGCCGTCCTGACGGGTTCAGCATTAGCGAATTCACCAAAAATTCCCGTCCCAGCAGGGGTGTTGACAGAGCAAGGCATAAAGTGTTCTATACGACCACTTCAGACCCATGGAGGAGGCAATCATGGCCAGAAAACTGGGTGTTATTGCGTTAACCGCCCTCTTATCGGCGCTCCTAACCAACCGGCTCCTGGCCGCATCGGCCGAAGAATTCTACAAAGGTAAAACCATTCGCTTCATCGTCGGATTCGCCGCCGGCGGCGGATTCGATACCTACACGCGCGTCATCGCCCGCCATTTCGGCAAACATTTACCGGGCAATCCCGCTAGCGTCGTGGAAAATATGACCGGAGCCGGCAGCCTGATTGCGGCCAACCATATTTTCAATCGAGCCGAACCCGATGGCCTCACCATCGGCAACTTCATCGGCCCCCTGGTTCTACAGCAGGCCCTGGGCAACCCCGCGGCAAAATTCGACGGACGCAAATTTGGCTGGCTTGGAGTACCCACGCCGGATTCAGGGGTCTGCACCCTCACCAAAGCCAGCGGCATCAGAACCGCGGAAGAGTGGCTGGCTTCCAAGCGGGCGATCAAGCTTGGCGGCACGGCGCCGGGCTCCACCACCGACGATGCCCCGAGGCTGGTCAGCGTCGCTATCGGACTGCCCATGCAGATGATTAGCGGCTACAAGGGAACTTCCGACATTCGCCTGGCGGCGGACGGCGGCGAGCTCGACGGCGGCTGCTGGGCATGGGAGTCGATCAAGCCTACCTGGGCGAAAGGCCTGGCGGAAGGCACGGCAGTTCCGGTACTGCAAACCATGCTGGAATCGCATCCCGAACTCAAGCATGTGCCGCTGGCGGTGAAATTCGCCAAGACTAACGAGGGCCACGAGCTTCTCAAAGTCGTCAACGGCGCCTACGGTGTCACCGCGCGCCCCTATTCCGTCCCGCCGGGAGTTCCCGCGGACAGGTTGCGGATTTTGCAGCAAGCGTTCATGAACACCATGAAAGACCCGGAATTTCTTGCCGAGACCAATAAGGCCAAAATCGAGATCAAACCGGTAGACGGGCCGACCGTCGCCAAGCTTTTTTCCGGCCTGTACGACATGAAGCCCGACCTGAAGGCCAAGGTGAGAGAAATCGTGCTGCCGAAGAAGTCTTAGAAGTCGGGCCGATCGTTCGCCTCGCGAACCCGAAGGTTCCTCCTCCGATCAGTCAGCCGCCGCTCTGAATGACGGAACGAGCCAGAGCATGAATCGTCTTGACCGGAGCGCCTGTCCTCAGCAGCGTGAACCAAAGTCGAAGGAAAACGCATTAACAACATGAGCTTCTTGAACGGTTACCCGCCGGGTTTTTGCGCCGCGCACCAGGAGAGCATCTCGATCTGCGCCATAGTTTCCACTGTGGAACCCGCCCGCGACACCGCGATTTCCGCCGCGCTCATGGTTTCGCCCAAGGCCAACAGCACGGAGACGGCCAGCATCGCGGTGCGTCCGACCCCGCCGGCGCAATGAATCAGCACCGACTCTCCGCGGCACAGTCGATTGGCAACGTGGTTCGCAAGCTCCCAGAAGGCATCCCGGTTTTCGGGCACCCCGCCTTCGCGGATTTCAAATGGGAGCACGGCACAGGGAACGCGCCCGCGTTTCAGAGCCTCGGCGTATTGAGCGGATTTCAGCTCGATTTCGTAGCGCTCGGTCAGGCAGACGACCGCGCCAACCGCCTCGCTCTTGAGATGATGCCAAACTCTCTCGAGCGCTTCAAAGCGTCCCGGCATGCTGTGCAGCAGCAATCTCCCGGGAACCCGCGCGGGAAGATCGACACGACGAAACATCTTAGGTTCTCCTGTGGACAAGCGATTATGGCGGCGTTAACCAGGCGGCGCGACGGCGGTTTCGGCGGCATGGGAACCGGGATCAATCGTCTTCGTGGGGTTTGTGTAGCGGCTCCTCGAACTCCTTGAGTTGCAGCTTGCCCTCTTTGTCTTTTACTAAAAGTTCGATTTTCTTTTCCACTTCGTCGAGCTTCTGGTTGCAGAACTTAACCAGGCCGACGCCCTTTTCGAAAGCAGCCAGAGAATCTTCCAGCGACAGCTCGCCCGACTCCAACTGCTCGACCACCGCTTCGAGCTCTTCCAGCGCCGTCTCGAATTTTTTACCGCCCCCGTCCTTGCGCGCCATATTATTTCTCCGTTCTGCGGTTGAGGGATTGGGCTTCGCGCATGCTATCCGAACCGGCTGAGACTTTCGATAGCAGTTCCAAAGGATCGATACGCGCGTTGGCCAACCGCGCCCCCCAGTGCAAATGGGCCCCCGTGACCCGTCCGGTGGCACCCGACAAAGCCACCACGTCGCCCTTCTTGACCCGGGCACCTTCCTCGACTCGAAGCTCGGATAGATGAAAATACATCGTCAAAAGGCCGGCGCCATGATCCAGCACTACGCTGCCGCCGGCAAAGAAGAAATGCCCCACCAAGACCACCCGCCCGTGGTTGCTCGCCAGGACTTCAGTCCCGGCCGGCGAGGACAGATCCGTACCGCTGTGGGGAGCGCGCGGAATGCCGTTGATAATGCGCCTCGCGCCAAAAGTTGGCGATGCCGGGTGGGGCACCGGGCGCAAAAACGGCGCCTCCCACAAACGCTCGGGGACAGAAGCGGCGAAGGCGCGCGCAAACGCCTCCCGTTCGTCGCGAATCGCATCCAACGCCTCAGGGGTCATGTGATCGAAACCGGGCGCCACCTTAAAGGATTCCGTGCGGAATTTCTTGGCTCTGATCTTGAGCGGAATCTCGCGCTCGCTGCGCGCGCCGCCGCGGTGGGTAAGCTGTAAAACGAATCTCTTCTCGCCCGGCTTGGCCTGGACGTCGGCTCCGACGATGGCACTGAATCCGCCATTTCCCTCTGCGTGGAAATAGATC
The DNA here is from genome assembly GCA_964539925.1 of uncultured Syntrophobacter sp. Lineage (GTDB taxonomy): Bacteria > Desulfobacterota > Binatia > UBA9968 > UBA9968 > DP-20. The sequence continues at coordinate 26,831 of CAZILB010000001.1, forward strand.
TTCTCGTTGTCCAAACGACCCTGTACCGCGTCAAGATCGCCGCCGGCGACTCTCACCTCCACGAGTTCGCCCTGAAGCACCTCCACTGCTGCGGGCAAAATCACTCCGTCCGCGGCAGCGCCAGAACCGGGGGCGACCACAAGCAGACAGACCGTAATCCCTAACCAGCCAACCGTTTTCATCTCACTCTTTTTTCTCCACGCGGCAAAGGGATCTGCCCGCCGCGAACGTGATGCGCACGACATCGCCGATCGCCAGCGCCGCGGCGCTTTTGACGATTCGTTCTTCGGGCAGTTTGTGGGTGATTGTGTAACCGCGCTCGAGCACCGCAAGCGGGCTGAGCGCGCTAAGGCGCCCGGCGACTTCCGCCAACCGGTCCCTCCCCCGGCGCAGCCGCTCCTGGAACCGGCGCAATAGATCTACCGATAGTTCGTCCACTCGCTGCTGGTCTTCCCTGAGCTTTCGCCCGGGATCGGCAAGGCGTTTCGCCAGACCACGGTGCGCCTGCCGCAACGCATCCAGCTTGAGTTCCATACCGCGGCGCAACTGAGCCGCGAGCATTTCGACCTGCTCCAGCAGGTCCGCTTTGCGCGGCAGCACCATTTCGGCGGCCGCCGTGGGCGTCGGAGCGCGCCGGTCGGCGACAAAATCGGCGATGGTGAAATCGATCTCGTGGCCCACCGCCGACACCACGGCAACGGCCGAACGATAAATCGCCCGGGCAACGATTTCTTCGTTAAAGGCCCAGAGGTCTTCCAGCGAGCCGCCGCCGCGCCCGACGATCATCACGTCGATCTCGCCAAAACGGTTCAAATCAGCGATCGCCTCGGCGATCTGTTGCGCGGCCCCTTCGCCCTGGACCTTGACCGATCGGATGATCACACGTCGGTCTGGATAACGATCGCCAACGATCCGCAGCATGTCGCGCAACGCCGCGCCGTTATCCGAAGTGACGATGCCGATCGTGATCGGCAAGAACGGCAGATCGCGCTTGCGCTCCTCGGCAAATAAGCCTTCCGCCGCAAGTTTTTTCTTGAGCTGCTCGAAGGCGAGAAACAGCGCGCCCTGCCCCTGCGGCTCCATCTCTTCGACGTAAAGCTGCAAGTCGCCGCGCACCGCATAGAGGCTAACCCGGCCGAAGCAGAGCACCGCCAGGCCGTTTTCCGGCGTGAAGCGCAGCGCCGCGCCCTGGCGGCGGAACATCACCGCCGCGATCTGGCTCTTGTCGTCCTTGAGCGTAAAGTAAAAATGCCCGGAAGGCGGCACGCGAAAATTGGAAATTTCGCCCTGCACCCAGAGGGCGTCCAGGTGCGCCTCCAGGGTTCCTTTGACCAGCTCGGTCAGCTCGCTGACAGTGAGAAATTTTCGCGCGTCCGCGGCGAAAAGGGGGAGATCAAGAGTTTTCGTCGGAACGCGCGCCATGCGGGCCACTTTAGCACAAAAAAATCAGCCCTCCGAGAGGAGGGCTGATAGCTTGTCACCGACAGACACGGCGAACGGATCGAGCGCCGCGCTAGGCCGCCTTTTTATGCACCACCTGCTTGAAGACATCCCAGCTCTTCAGCAGATCGAGGGCGCGCTTGAGCTGTGCGTCGCCGTCGATGGTCTCATCGCCGGTGGGTGCGGAGGAGGGTATTTGTTTTTCCTTTTCCTTGTCGATTTGCTCTTGCGGCGCGCTGGGATCCTGCGGATTATTGAGATGGCCCGGCAGGTTTTCTTCGCGCACGCTCGGACGCTTGCGCTCCACCGGTCTGCTCTCCTTTGCGGGCTCGGCTTCCACGACGATATCGGGAACGATGCCGGTGGCCTGGATCGAACGCCCCTTCGGCGTAAAGTACCGTGCCGTGGTCAAGCGCAGGGCCGAGTTGTCATCCAGCGGCAAAATGGTCTGAACCGAGCCTTTGCCGAAGGTCTTGGTTCCCAAAACGATTGCGCGTTTGTGATCTTGCAAGGCCCCGGCGACGATCTCAGACGCGCTCGCGCTGCCGCCGTTGACCAGGACAACCACCGGAAAGTCCTGCCAGGTACCGCCTTTTTGCGCGAAATACTTTTGCTTCTGCGCTTCGATGCGCCCCTCGGTGTAGACGATCATACCCGAGTCCAGAAACAGGTCGGAGACTCTGACCGCCTGGGTCAACAAGCCGCCGGGGTTGTTGCGCAGGTCGAGCACCAATCCTTTAAGGCCGCCCTTTTCCGCGGTCATTTTTTCCAGCACCCGCTGTAGATCCCGGTCGCTGCGTTCCTGGAATTGCGCCAAACGGATGTAACCATAGCCGGCTTCCAGCGTGCGGCTTCTGACGCTTTGCACGCGGATGATATCGCGCACGAGCGTGACCTCGATCAGGTCGGGCGTGCCGTCGCGCCGGATGGTAAGATTGATTTTGGTTCCTTTCGGTCCACGCATTTTTTTGACCGCGTCCACCAGCGACATATCCTTGGTGAAATCTTCCTCGATCTTGAAGATCTGATCGCCGGGTTTTATCCCCGCCTTCGCCGCCGGGGTATCCTCAATCGGCGACACCACCGTCAGAATGCCGTCTCGAATCGTGATTTCAATGCCGAGCCCGCCGAAGCGTCCCTGAGTATCGCTCTGCAACTCCCGGTAAAGCTCGGGAGTCAAATAAGCGCTGTGCGGATCAAGGGAGCTGAGCATACCGTTGATCGCGCCCTGGACAAGATTCTTCGTTTCGATAGTTTCCACGTAGTTCTTTTTCACGATCGAAAGAACGTTGCTGAACGCTTCCAGGCTTTCATAGTCTTGGCGCCCGACAGCGGACACACTGGGCACCCACTGGGCGGAAGCAAGAAAACCCAACACTGCGCCAATCATGAGCACGGCTAATGGCATGCCGTGTTTTCGAATCTGTCGCATTGCGTATCTCCTCGTCGGAATCTCGTCAGTGATCGAAGTGTATCGCAAGATCGGTGAAATAGCTAACGCTTCTTAAACCACGGCATTGGGTCTAAAGACCGCCCGTCTTTGCGCAACTCGAAGTAGAGTTTGGCGCCGTCGGCAGAATCACTGTCCCCGACCCGTCCAAGAACCTCGCCGCGGCGCACCTCTTCTCCGGTTTTTTTAAGGATTTCGGCCAGATGACCGTAAATCGTATAGTAACGCTCGCCATGATCGATGATCACCATCCGACCGTACCCCGAAAACTGGTCGGCATAGACGATCCGGCCCCTTTCGACCGCCTGCACGTTTTGACCCATAGCCGCGTCGATATCGATACCCTTGCGGTTTACCTCGGCGGCAAACTCGGGGTGCCGGTATTTTCCAAAGGGCGCGATCACCTCGCCCTTAACCGGCCACTCCAGGCGCCCGCGCGCAGCGTCGAGTCCCAGTCCAGTGGCGGGACTAGGCGGCGATTTGCGCGCTTTAACCGCGGATCGCCGGGCGATCTCATCCATCATCTTCTGCAGCCGCAGAGCCGCGGCTTCCATCTGCTTCAGCGAACGCAACCGGCTTTCTCTTTCACGGCCCAGGCTCGCCAGCAGCACCTTCCTTTTTTCCGCTTGTTCGCGCACGGCTTGTTGTGCCATGGTGATCGCCCGTTGCTGCGCGTCCAACTGGCCTTTTTTTCGTGCCAACTCTTCTTGCACCCTGGCGTGGCGCCGGTTCTCGTCGTGCAGTGCGGCCAACAGCTCCTGATCAAAGGCGATCGCCGTTTCCAAATAACGCCGACGCCGCAAAAAATGGCTCAGCGATCCTTCGGTACTCAGCGCGACGGTCGGGCCGCGGCTTCGCTGCCAGCGATAGAGCGCCGCGGCGCGCTTGTAGAGCAGCTCGCGGCGCTGCGTCAGGGAAACCTCCAGGTTCTCGGCCTCCAACTTCTTGGCCGCAATTTCGCTGGCGAGAGAGGCCAACTTGGCCTCGGCGAGTTTTAACTGCTGGTTTCGTTTTTCGAGCTCGGCCTCGATCTTGGCAAGGGACTGGCGCACATGGCTTTCCCGGACCTGAATCCGCGACAATCCCTTTTTCTCGCTCTCGATTTTCTTCTTTATGCCCTCGAGATCGCGCTCCACCGTGGCCGCGCCCAGCAGCAAGGGGAGATAGGCGACGAGGGTAAGGCGCCAAACTCTCACAAACCGCGAACCGGTCTCCATGTACGAACGAATCTCCGGAGCGAAAATAAGCTCCCGGCCGCGCCCAGGAACCAGCCAATGGCGACGATCGATGCGGCGCCCGCCGTGTCGAGGAACCACAGTTTACCGGGGAATGCCAACCACCCGCCCAGTGCCGGCAGCTCGTGTTGCAGAAACAAAAACGCCGCCCAGAGCGCGGCCAAAGACACCGTCGCACCGGCCACGCCTAGAATCATGCCTTCGAGCACGAAGGGCGCTTGAATCAGTTCCTCGGAGGCGCCCATCAGCTGCATGATCTCCACCTCGTCCTGGCGCGCGAGAATCGCCAGCTTGGCGGTACTGCCGACGATGAAAAAGGTCGCCAGAAAAAGCACGCCGCCGACAACCCATTTGGCCCAACCGACGGCAAGCGCGATCAGCGCCAGGCGTTCGACCCATTGCTGCGGGTAATCGACGTCGGCGATCTCCGGCTCTTTTTCCAGCCTTTCAGCCAAATGCTTGACCGCTGGACCGTCGCGCCGGTCGACCCTCAGGGTAATTTCAACGGACGCCGGCAAGAGATCGCGCGGCAGACCGTCCAGGAGCGCTGACTGGTTGCCTAAAACGCTCTTGAAATCGCGCCAGGCTTGCTCCTGATCGGTATATTGGACGCGCTCCACTTCAGGAAAGGCGTTAATCCTAACCAACAACTTCGGCACGGCGTGAGCGGTCACGTCTTTTTTCAAGTAGGCGGTAATCTGGAGCTGATCGCCCCAACCCTGGAGCCAACCCTCCAGATTGAGTTGCAACAGAATAAAGGCGCCGAACACGAACAGCGTCATGGCCAGGGTGCCGGAGGTCAGCAAATGGGTCCAGCGCAACTGCCAAAGGCTGCCGCCCACGCGGCGCACGACAAAGCCGAGCAGGGCCAACTTCATGGGGACAACCCCACGCTCTTCGCCCGGCACAAATCTTCGACCAGGGCCCCCCGCTCCAGCGAGATCACGCGGGTGCCGAAGCGGTTGATCATGCGGCGATCGTGCGTCGCAATCACCACCGTGGCGCCCTTGTCGCGAAGCTTTAAAAACAACCGCAGAGTCTCGGCGGCCGCTTCTGCGTCCAGGTTGCCCGTGGGTTCGTCGGCGAGCAGCAGCATGGGATCGTTCACCAGCGCACGGGCAATAATGACCCGCTGTTGCTCTCCGGCGGAGAGCGCCGCGGGGACGGCGTGGCCGCGGTCTTTTAATCCGAGCTCGCGCAGTAGCTGGTACGCCCTGACACGGCTCTCCCTTCTAGAGATCCCGATCACGTCGGCCGCCAGAGCCACGTTCTCCAAAACGGTGGACTTGGGGAGCAATCTGAATTCCTGAAAGACCAAACCGATACTTCGCCTGAGCCGCGCGACTCCCCTGCTTGCCAAACCCGTGATGTCGGTGCCGTCGATCAGGATCTCGCCGGAACTCACCTCTTCATCTCTGAAGAGCAGTTTAAGCAGCGTTGACTTGCCCGCGCCGCTCGGTCCGGTGATAAACGCCACCTCTCCTTTGTCGATTTCGAAACTGATGTCGGTCAGCGCCCGGCAGTCCGGCGCATATACTTTCGACACGTGGCGGAGCTCAATCATCTAAACTGAAATTCCGCAATTAAAATCTATATTTACCGAAAAAAATCAACTTGACATGCAAGAGGGCGGTTGTTAGAGTTGTGGGAGTCTAAATTTCACTCATTTATCTATAAAAGATGCAGCACCGACTTACAAGCACTTCGGAGAGGACGGCGCCGATGCTCGGGACAATGAGAAAATTGCACATCGTGTTGATCAAGCCTTCTAAGTACGACGACGAGGGCTACGTGATCCGTTTTTGGAAAGGCGTCCTGCCGAGCAACACGCTCAACGTTTTGCACGGCCTCACCGAAGACGTAAAAGCGCGGCGCGTGTTCGGCGAGTTGCCGATCGAAGTGACGACCTTCGATGAAACAGCAGAAAAGGTCCCGCTCAAGAAAATCATTCGCTGGAGCAAGGAGGCCGGCACCAAGCTGCTGGTCTGCCTGGTCGGCGTCCAGACCAACCAGTTTCCCCGCGCGGTCGACATGGCGAGGGTCTTCCGCGCCGAAGGCATCACCGTGATCATGGGCGGTTTTCATACGAGCGGCACCATCAACATGCTGAGCCCTGAGGAGCCCGACATCCAGGAGCTGTTTCGCGACGGCATCTGCGTGGTCTCCGGCGAAGTGGAAGGGAAATGGGACGGCATTCTGTCGGACTTTTTACAGGGGCAGCTAAAGCCGCTCTATAGCTTTGCCCAGGATCTGCAAAATCTCGTCGACATCGAAACCGCGCCTCTGCCGCGATCCAGCGCCAAGACGATGAAGCATTTCGCCTATCCGAGCTTCGCCACCGCCGACACCTCTCGCGGCTGCCCCTTCGCCTGCAGTTTCTGCACGATCATCAATGTGCAGGGGCGCAAGATGCGCGAGCGCAGCCCCCAGAGCATCGCCGCGATGATGCGGCGGAACTATTTGGACCACGGGCTCTCTTTTTATTTTTTCACCGACGACAACTTTGCACGCAAGAAACTCTGGCGCGAGACCTTTGAGGAAATCATCAAACTTCGCGAAGAGGGCCTGGACGTAAGCTTCATGATGCAGGTCGACTTGGCCAAAAAGCCCAGGGACTTCGTGCCGCTGGCAGCCAGGGCCGGCTGTACCCAGGTATTCATCGGCATGGAGAGCGTCAACCCGCAAAATCTCGAGGCCGAAGGCAAAAAGCAGAATAAGGTCGAAGAATACCGCAGCATCATCAGAGAATGGCACGATGCCGGCGTCTTGGTGCACACGGGCTATATCATCGGCTTACCGTGGGACACGAAGGCACAGGTTGCCGAGGACATGCGCTTCTTGAAAGACGAAGTCGGCCCCGACCAGGCGTCTTTCTTTATGCTCACGCCGCTGCCCGGGTCCCATGACCACCGCGAGATGAAAAAGCGCGGCGAATGGATGGACCCTGATTTTAACAAGCGCGACTCGTTTCACGCCACCATCAGCCACCCGCGCATGAGCGCCGAGGATTGGAGCGAAGCCTACGAAGACGCCTGGAAGACGTTTTACAGCAAAGAAAACATGATCAAAAATCTGTCGCGCTGGTCGCATTGGCCCAAGAACTATTGGAACCTGATGTCGGTCTATTTCTGGTACAAGAATGCCGCGCTCATCGAGAAACAGCATCCGATGGTGGCGGGGTTTTTCCGCTTGAAGGATCGCACCGCGCGCCGGCCCGGCTACGCCGTGGATTCCTTTCCCGTGCACCTGGCGAAGCGCGCCAAGGAAATCACGTCTTTGCTGATTACCTGGGCCAAGTTCCTCAAGGAAATGGAAGAAGTCTGGCTGCAAACCCGCAAAAAGAGCGAAATCGAAGAGCGCTGGCTGGAGCAGATTCAGCATATTCAGGCCGAGATCTGGCAGGTGCTAAGAATTGGGGAAATCCAAAAACTCTACAATAGCGCCAAGGAAACGCTGCCGGAGCGGGCGCGGGCGCTGCTCGAACCGCTGGATGATCTTTCCTCGCGGGTCATGTCCAGCCCCGGCGATCTTAATCGCTTTTTGAAACAGTGGGACAAGTTGTGCCACCGCATCCAGAAAAAAATGCGCCCCTCGGAGAGCGAAGCGGTGCGCCGCCTGTTCGACGAGATTCAAAACGTTCAGCCCGGCACTCGGCTCGGCGACCGCGTGCAGGAATGGCAAAGAGCCTACGCCCAATTGAAGTTTCATCTGCCATCAAAGACCCCTAGGAGTCTGATCAGGTTCGACGCAATCAACAACCAGGTGGTTTATTCGCGCCAGGATTTGCAGCGCGTTTGGTCGCAGACTTTGCACAACTTGCGCCGGTTGAAACTCTGGCAGATTCACCCCTGGAGATTTACCAAGGCAGTGGTGCAGGAGTTCCACCTGACGACCGCCTTTGCCGCCAATTTCAGGGAGTCTTCCAAGCAATAGAGCCTCCAGTCGCTTGCATAACCGCGCACTGCGGCCCTGCTGGTCTTCTATCCATGCCCGGTTACTTTTAACATTTCCGCGATTCGTGATCGCTGCTCGCGTTCACGCCACCATCACGATTCCTGCGCACGTGGCCTCAGTGTAGCGTCGTCGCTTGTCGGCCCAACTGGATGATCTGCTCGCGAATCGCTCCGGCATCCTCAGCGTGGGGCGCCAATTGCAGGTAGGTTTGGAAATCCTCGCGCGCCTGAGCGGCGCACTCCAATCTCACATAAACCATGCCGCGATCCCGAAAATCGACCGCCGATCCGGAGTCGAGGATTATCAAGCGGTCGAAAACGGAGAGGCATTTCACCAGATCGTTTTTTTTCAGATAAACCGCCCGCAAGTTGCCGAGCATTCTTTTGAGAATTTGTTTTTTCGAGACCGGATGGAGAAGCTCCGACGTCAACTTAACGTGGCCGCCGTACAAGTCGCGCAGCATGCACTCCAGATCGCTGCGCGACCGCAGTGCGCCGCCGCTAAACGGATCGATGACGACCTCTTCGCCCGGGCGCCTGCATCGAACAAGGAAATGGCCCGGAAAGCCGACACCGGCGAGGTCCATTCCGACTCTTCGGCCGATTTCGATGAAGAGCACGGAAAGCGAAATGGGAATTCCCGTTTTTCGCTCCAGGACTTCGTTCAAAAAGCTGTTTTTGGGATCGTAGTAATCGTCGCGATTGCCGCAAAAACCATGCTCGGTAAAAAGCACATGGTTGAGTGCGGCAAGCGTACGGTGATCATCGGCTTCGGCCCCGGCGCGATGCGCCACTTGAACGGCCAGCTCATCGATGCGGATAAGATACGCGGAAAGATCGAGATTGGGATAATCGGGCAGCGCGATCGTCAAAGCCGCGCGACCGAGGTCGATTTGCGCTTCCGGTCGGTCGACGGCCTGACGAAAGGCTTGATAAGGATCGGTAACCAACTTGTCGATGGGCTTACCGCGGTTCGGCGATCACGTCGACGAGATAGGGCAATTGCTTCTCTTTGACGTACTTGACGCCCCGCTCGATCGCCGGGCGCAGATCGGCGGGGTTCACCACCGGACCTTCGCCTTGGACCCCGAAAGACTTGGCCATGGTCGCGAAGTCGATGGCCGGATCGTCCACGTGGGTGCCGATGCCGGCGTTCTCCACCGGGCGTTTGCGGAACTTGGCGACCTCGATGCCATGCTCCTCGGAGTTGTAGTACGACTGGTTGTTATGCATGACCATCAAGAGCGGAATGCGGTGCTTGGCCGCCGTCCAAAGCGCGCTTGAAGTCATCAGCATGTCGCCGTCGGACTGGATCGCCACGGCGAGTTGACCGTTGCCCTTGAGCGCCAGCGCCGCGCCGATGGATGCGCCGGGTCCATAGCCGAGACCCGCGCCGCCGCTGCCGCCGAGGGACTGATTCGGCTTGGTAAAATCCCACAGACGGCGCGTCCAGCCATTGGATGTGCCGTTAACCAGCACCCAGTCTTCGCGCCTGACCGCCTCGCCCACTTCCAACCCCAACCAGGCGGTGGAGATTTCCTTCTGCGAGCCTTTGGCCTCGGCATCTGCGCGCCATTTGGCGCGGCGGTTCTTGTGCTTTTCCGCCAACTCCTTCTGGCGCGCTTCGATGGCGGCTTTCTTCTTGGCATCGTTGCCGAGCAGCTCGCGGCATAAGCGGGTAAGTTCCGGCACCGCCGCCGCGGTATCCGCGCTCATCGGCACATCGATAGGCTGCAGCGCCTGGTAGTCATTGGCCCAAGAATGGACCAGCATGTCGTTCATCGAGATGCTGGCGATCTTCACCGAAGGCGAAGTGATGTATTCGCAATTGCGGGTTTGCTTGCTCACCGTGGTCAGCGAGCCGAACAGATCGGCCACATCGAGAGCCAGGATAAAATCGGCTTTCTGGAGTATCTCCCGCGCGCCGTCGGTGACGTCCAGCGGATGATTCGACGGAAAGTTGAAGCGCGCGCCCTTGTCGACCACGGGCACGGCCAGCAATTCCGCCAACTGAATCAGCGCTGGCACCGTTTTGGGATTGCGTCCGAGGCTGTCCGCGATGATGATCGGGCACTGCGCATTGACCAGCATCTCTGCGGCGCGGCGCAAAGACTCCGGGTTCGCCTGCATCGGCGCCGGCGCGGAGTAACGATTCACATCCGGGATATCGAACGCACTGGTCAGTGCGTCCTCCTGAATGTCGGCATCGTAGTTGATATAAACGGGCGCCGTCGGGTCGGTGGTTGCGATCCGATAGCCGCGAATAAACGAATCCGGCACATCGGCCAGCGAATACGGCTGGTCGTCCCACTTGGTGTAGTCGCGCACCTGGTTGCCCTGCACGAGCGCGGTGTGAATCCAGTCGATGCGCGGACGGCGACGTTTGGAATTCATCGGTCCCGTACCGCCGAGCACCATCATCGGCACCCGGTCGATGTAGGCGTTGAAAATCGCCATGCTGGCGTGCTGCAAGCCGACCATGTTGTGCGCGATGGCGATCATCGGTTTATTTTTCGCCTTGGCGTAGCCATGGGCCACGGCCACCGATATTTCCTCGTGGTGGCAAAAGATCACTTCCGGCTTGTAGTTGCCGCCGTAGTTGACGATCGAGTCGTGAATGCCGCGAAAAGTCGCGCCCGGGTTAAAGGCCGCATACTCGATATCGAAAGCCTTCATCAAGTCGACGACCACATCGGAACCGTACTGAGGTTGTTTTTTTTCTACTCTGGACACCTTGGAAGTCCTCCCTCAAAAATATGTTTGAAATTCCATAACAGGAATCCGCCGCTCTGGCTAGAGGGGCCGGTCAATAATTCTTATCTCCGGCGTTTAGCCGCAGCAGGCCCTTCTGATAGAAAAGTTCAAGCGTCTCCGAAAGGTCCCCCTGGCGCGCGCCGTCGTCCGATGCCCGCCCGGTGTCGAGGGCGGCGATCGCTTCCAACACTTTTTGCGCCGCCGGCGCCATGAAGGATTCCAAACCGTTGTGGTTAAAGGTTCTCTTGAGCTCATCCATCTCCTCAGCCCGCCGGCCGGCGTGAATGCGCAAACCGATGATGCTTGACGAGACTTTATCGAGCAGACCAGGAAAGCTTTCTTCGTACTGCGCCCGCACTTCTTCGAGCAAGCCGAAACGGCGCGCGCCCATCAAAAGCTCGCAAAACAGGCCCTGCAATCCCTTGGTGAGCCCGGCGTATACCACTTTGAACGCCGAGGCCTGATTGGTATTCGGGCCGAGCACTTTGATCGGAATCTTGAAAGATTCCAACGCTTGCATGCGCGCGGCATCGGCACCGGAAACGTAGACGATCGTCCCCTTGCCCATCCTGGACGCCGAGCCGATGATGCAGCCATCGATGAAATTTACCCGCGCCGCCGCTAATGTTTTGGCAATCTCGTCGGCCGTCATCGGCGAGATCGCGTTGGCGTCGAGAAACAAAAGATCCTTTCGTCCTGTTTTGGCCGCGGCTTGCGCCACTTTGGCCGCCACCCGCGTCGCCGCCGAAGGCACGACGATGGAAACGATCAACTCCGCTTCTTCGACCAATTCCTCCATCGAGGCCATGGATTTCGCGCCGGCGTTTTCGCCGCGCTTGCGGCTGACCTCGCCGCGGTCCTTATCGTAGGTTAAGACATCCACACCGTGGCTCTTGAGCAATTTGGCCCAGTGAAAGCCCATCTCGCCGATACTCATGATACCGATTTTTTGAAACGCCATGGAAGTCTCCTTATTTCAAGATTTCACCGCGAACAGGTCTCTTACCGAGGCCCTCTATGACATAACCGGCCGAAGATTTAAAGCGGGGCCGTCAACCGGCCGATTCGGCCGCCGTAATCTTGCAACCGCGGCGCGAACTGTTATTTCTATTCGGGCGCGATGCAACGCAGTTTCCGCGCCACATCAATTTGACCTGAAGGGAATCGTGGATGGAAGCCATCGTCAGGAGCGAAGTTGAAAAGTTCATGCAAGGGCTGATCCGGCGAAACCCCGGCGAGCTCGAGTTTCATCAGGCGGTGCGCGAGGTCGTCGAATCGCTGATGGCGTTTGTTCTCGAGCACCGACGTTATTACGAGGCCCGCATATTGGAGCGGCTTACGGAACCCGATCGAACCGTTATTTTCCGCGTCGACTGGGAGGACGACCAGGGAAATATTCGGTCAAACCGGGCCTGGCGCAGCCAGTTCAATAATGCCATCGGTCCCTACAAAGGCGGTCTGCGCTTTCATCCCAGCGTCAATCTGTCGGTGCTAAAATTTCTCGGCTTCGAGCAGATCTTTAAAAACTCGCTGACCGGTTTACCGATGGGCGGCGCCAAGGGCGGATCGAACTTCGACCCAAAAGGTAAAAGCGATCGCGAGGTGATGCGATTTTGCCAGTCGATGATGACCGAGCTGTTTCGTCATATCGGCGAAGACACCGATGTGCCTGCCGGCGATATCGGCGTCGGCGCCCGCGAGATTGGCTACCTATTCGGACAATTCAAGCGCCTGGCCAATCGGGTCACCGGTACCTTGACCGGCAAAGGTCTCGACTTCGGCGGCAGTTTAATCCGCACCGAAGCCACGGGCTACGGCTGCGTTTATTTTTGCGAAAACATGCTCAGCCATCGCGGTGATTCCCTCGAGGGAAAAAGCTGTGCGATTTCCGGTTCCGGCAACGTCGCCATCTATTGCGCCGAAAAAGCTCTTCAATGCGGCGCCAGGGTGCTCACCCTGAGCGACTCCGATGGAACCATCCACGACCCGGACGGCATCAACGAGGGCAAGCTCGCCTTCATCAAGGAGTTGAAAGAGGTCCGCCGCGGCCGCATCGCCGAATACGCCGCGCAATACCGCTTCGCTCGTTACTATGACGGTAAGCGGCCCTGGGCTGTTCCCTGCGACGCCGCTTTCCCTTGCGCTACGGAAAATGAAATCAATCTCGAGGACGCCAAACGGCTCGTAGCCAACGGCGTCAAAGTCGTCAGCGAAGGCGCCAACATGCCCACCGACCTTGACGCCACGCACTACTTTCAGGAAAAAGGTGTGCTCTTTGGCCCTGGAAAAGCGGCCAATGCCGGGGGCGTGGCCGTCTCCGGCCTCGAACAAAGCCAGAACGCGCAGCGCCTCAGCTGGTCAAGAATGGAAGTCGACGAGCGACTTCAACAGATCATGCAGGAGATCCACGGCAAATGCCTGCGGTACGGCGGCACCGGCAACGGCACCGTGGACTACGTCAAAGGCGCCAACATCGGCGGCTTCGTCAAGGTCGCCGATGCCATGCTCGCCTACGGCATTGCATAAATCCGCTTGGCTCCGCGCGCCCCGGTTTCTTACGGCTCGGCTGTTGAATCGAGATTTAAAAAGTCCTGAACACCCGCGCCAGCCTACGAACGTTCCCCCGTTTCATGTCAACGATGTTCGATGAAATTCAGCGGAAGAATCTTCTCCCGCAGCGGCTCTCACTCGCATCTGTGCATGATCGGCACATGGCCGACCCCATAATCATTCGTCGCCGCGCGTTCGTGACAAGGGGCGCATCAATTTTACAGTGGATCGACAGCGTCCAATGGACTTTGAGCGCCCAGCTACGGGACTCGATCGGTGTCGCTACGCCGCACGGAGAGAAAAAATAGATTGCTCTCTGCATGGTGCCCGGAGCCGGACTCGAACCGGCACGGACCCTTCCGGGTCCTCGGGATTTTAAGTCCCGTGTGTCTACCAATTCCACCATCCGGGCAGAGGTAATTTCAATAACTTGCCACGCTGTTGGATTCAAGCGGCAGTCCCCATGTTGCGCTCGTCCCACCCGCCGTTTGCGCATCACTGCCGTTGACATTACGCGCGCGTTGGTGCGCGCTCTGGAGTCGCTGAGATTTCCAGCGTCGAAACGATTGTGAAGAAATGATAGAAATAGCTACACCCCGCTCACAAAGCACTTCATGACTGGATGAGTTTGCCAGAGATGGAAGTCTGTAACCATACCCCATAAAGGAGCATGCACAGCTATGGATAGACCAGTCGGTCAACAGGGTTCCCCGCGGCGCAGAGTGACGGTCGATGGCAACGAGGCGGCGGCATCGGTCGCACACCGCGCCAGCGAGGTGATCGCCATCTATCCGATCACTCCCAGCTCGCCCATGGGCGAGTTCACCGATCAATGGTCCAACGAGGGGAGGAAAAACCTCTGGGGTAACATCCCGGACGTGGTCGAGATGCAGTCCGAAGCCGGGGTTGCTGGGGCGGCGCATGGAGCCCTCCAGGTTGGCGCCCTTGCCACCACCTTCACGGCCTCCCAGGGTCTGCTGTTGATGATGCCCAATATGTACAAGATTGCGGGCGAGCTGACGCCGTTCACCATGCATGTGGCGGCGCGCACCGTGGCCACTCATGCGCTGTCGATTTTCGGCGACCACTCCGACGTCATGGCTTGCCGCCAGACCGGCTTCGCCCTGTTTTGCTCCGGATCCGTGCAGGAAGCCCATGACTTCGCCGCGATCGCCCACGCCGCCACGCTGGAGTCGAGACTGCCGTTCCTGCATTTCTTTGACGGCTTTCGCACTTCTCATGAAATCGCCAAGATCGAGGAGCTAACCGATGAGGATCTCCGGCTGCTGATCCCGGAGGACAAAATACACCGGCACCGGGAGCGTGCATTGACGCCGGATCGGCCGGTACTCCGCGGGACTGCGCAGAACCCTGATGTGTTCTTCCAGGCCCGTGAGTCCGCCAACCGCTACTATGACGCCTGTCCGGCGATCGTGGCGAACCTAATGGAGCGGTTCGCTGCCTTGACGGGTCGGCGCTACCGTCTGTTTGACTACGTTGGCGACCCACAGGCGGAGCGCCTGATCGTGATCATGGGCTCTGGGGCCGAGACGGTCGATGAGACCGTGCAGTACCTCATCGGCCAGGGAGAGAAAGTTGGCGTCATCAAGGTCAGGTTGTTCCGGCCGTTCTCCAGGGCGGCGCTGCTCGCCGCGCTGCCGTCCGCCGCGCGAGCCATCGCCGTGCTCGATCGCACCAAGGAGCCCGGGGCTGTCGGCGACCCGCTTTATCTTGATGTCGTGTCGGCGCTCGCCGAGGCGCACGCCGACGGCGAGCTGCCATTGGCTTCCGCGCCGCGCGTCGTCGCGGGCCGTTACGGCCTGTCGTCGAAGGAATTCACGCCGGCCATGGTCAAGGCAATCTTCGATGAGCTCGCCAGGGAACGGCCGCGCAACCACTTCACCATCGGGATCATCGACGATGTCACGCACACCTCGCTGGCCTGGGATCCGTCGCTGCGCACCGAAGCCGACAATGTCGACACGGCGCTGTTCTACGGGCTCGGCGCCGACGGGACGGTGGGAGCGAACAAGAACTCAATTAAGATCATCGGTGAGGAAACCGACCGCTACATTCAGGGTTACTTTGTTTACGACTCTAAAAAATCCGGCGCGATCACGATCTCGCACCTGCGCGCCAGCCCGCGCCCGATCCACTCGGCATACCTCATCACCAACGCCAAGTTTGTCGCCTGCCATCAGTTCGATTTCGTCGACAAGTTCGACGTGCTCGAGCATGCCGCTGCCGGTGCGGTGTTCCTGCTGAATGTTGCGGGCGCGCCGCTCGGCGTGTGGGAGCGCCTGCCGCGCGAGCTGCAACAGCAAATGATCGAGAAAAATATCCGCTTCTTCGCCATCGACGCTTACGCTGTGGCCAAGGAGACCGGCATGGGCAGCCGCATCAACACGATCATGCAAACCTGCTACTTCGCGATCTCGGGCGTGCTGCCGCGCGAGGAGGCGATCGCCAAGATCAAGCAGGCAATCGAGAAGACCTACGGCAAGATGGGAGCGAACACGGTGCGCCGGAACTTCGAGGCCGTCGATCAGACCCTCGCGCGGCTGCACGAGATTCCGCTGCCCGGCGCGGTGAGCGCCGCCCGTAATCGGCCGCCGCCGGTCTCCGAAAAGGCACCCGATTTCGTGCAAAAGGTCACCGCCGTGATGATGGCCGGCAAAGGCGATCTGCTGCCGGTGAGCGCCTTTCCCGTCGACGGCACATGGCCCGTGGCCACCGGCAAATGGGAGAAGCGCGCCATCGCCCTCGAAATTCCGGTCTGGGACACGGCGGTCTGCATCCAGTGCAACATGTGTGCGCTGGTTTGTCCGCACGCGGCGATCCGCGCCAAGATCTACGACCCCGCCGAGCTTGGCAATGCTCCGTCCACCTTCCTGTCGACGCCCTACAAAGGTGTCGATTTCAAGAACAAAGCTTACACGATCCAGGTGGCGCCCGAGGACTGTACCGGCTGTAATTTGTGCGTCAATGTCTGCCCGGCCAAGGACCGAACCAACCCGCGCCATAAGGCAATCAACATGCAGCCGTTGCCTTTGCTCCGCGAAGCCGAACGGGAAAATTACGTTTTTTTCTTGGACTTGCCGGAGACCGAGCGCAACGAGGTGGCGCGGCTCGACCACAAGGGCTCGCAATTTCTCGAACCGCTCTTCGAGTATTCGGGGGCGTGCGCCGGCTGCGGCGAAACGCCCTACATCAAGCTGCTCACCCAGCTTTTTGGCGATCGCCTGCTGATCGCCAACGCCACCGGCTGCACGTCGATCTACGGCGGCAACCTGCCGACCACTCCCTACACCACGAATCGCGACGGACGCGGTCCGGCCTGGTCCAATTCGCTGTTCGAAGACAACGCCGAATTCGGCTTTGGCTTTCGCCTGGGAGTCGATAGCCATTTCGCCGCCGCTCGCGCGCTGGTCGAGCGGCTAGGAACGGAACTGGGCGCTAGCTTGGTGAAAGAACTGCTTGGCGCGGATCAGACGAGCGAGCCGGGGATCGCGGCGCAGCGCGAACGCGTCAAAGCGCTGCGCCGGAAGCTCGCCGCAATCGACGCGCCCGAGGCGCGGCGGCTGGAGGGCCTCGCCGATTATCTCGTCACGAAAAGTATCTGGCTGCTGGGCGGCGACGGCTGGGCCTACGACATCGGTTACGGCGGCCTCGATCACGTGCTCGCGAGCGACCGCAACGTCAACGTGCTCGTCCTCGACACCGAAGTCTATTCCAACACCGGCGGCCAGCAATCCAAGGCGACCCCGCTTGGCGCAGTTGCAAAATTCGCCTCAGCGGGAAAGAGCACGGCTAAGAAAGATTTGGGACTGCTGGCAAACAGCTACGGTCATGTGTACGTCGCCCGCGTCGCCATGGGGGCCAAAATGCCGCAAACGGTGCAGGCATTTCTCGAGGCCGAAGCCTATCCCGGGCCTTCGCTCATCATCGCCTACAGCCATTGCATCGCCCATGGCTACGATATGGCGCACGGTATGTCACAGCAGAAGCTGGCGGTGGATTCCGGCATATGGCCGCTGTACCGTTTCGATCCGCGCCGCCTGGCCAAGGGCGAACCGCCGCTCCATCTCGACTATGGTCCACCGAAAGCGCGGGTCGCCGACTACATGCGCAATGAGGCGCGCTTCCGTGTGGTCGAGCGCACAGACCCCGCGCGCTTCAGACGTTTTCTCAAGGAGGCTCACGAAGCCGCGCAGAAGCGCTACTCGCTCTACGAGCAGCTCGCGGGCATCACCGTGCCCCCGGTCCAGGCCAAGGACGATGATACCGACGATTCGAAGCCGGCAAAGTAGGAGGAGCCATGGATCTCAGCACAAATTATCTCGGAATCAGATTGCCGCACCCCCTAGTCCCGGGCGCGTCACCGCTGAGCGACGATCTCGATACCGTTAAGCAGCTCGAGGACGCGGGTGCCGCCGCGATCGTTTTACGCTCGCTTTTCGAGGAGCAGATCAGCCGCGAACAGGAAGCGACCCATGATCACTGGGAAAGGCACGACGATGCTTTCGCCGAGGCCATAACGTTCTTTCCGAGCCCCGACTCCTTTGTGCTCGGGCCCGACGAGTACCTCAATCACGTGCAGCGCGTGAAGCAGGCCGTGCGCATCCCCGTTATCGGCTCGCTCAACGGCATGACTCCAGGCGGCTGGCTCTCCTACGCGCGCCTCATCGAGCAAGCCGGCGCGGACGCTCTGGAGCTGAACGTCTACCACGCGCCGACCGACTTTGAGAAGAGTGGAAGCGAGGTCGAACGCCAGACCGTCGAGATGGTTCGCGCAGTGAAACATGGATTGAAAATTCCGCTGGCTGTAAAACTTTCGCCGTTCTTCACCGCCTTCGCCCACTTCGCGCGCCAGCTTGACGGCTCCGGCGCCGACGGTCTGGTGCTGTTCAACCGGTACTACGATCCCGATATCGACGTGCACGAGCTGAACGTAATTCGTATTTTACAACTTTCGGACTCTTCCGAACTGCCCTTGCGCCTGCGCGGCATCGCCGCGCTGGCGGGACGCGTCAAGGCCTCGCTCGCGGTAACCGGCGGGGTTCACACGGCCCTGGACGTTGTCAAATCCACGATGGCGGGGGCGCACATCACGCAGATGGTGTCGGCGCTGCTTCAGAACGGCCCCGGCCACCTCAAAAAGATCCGCGCCGACCTTGAAGCCTGGATGGAAGAGAACGAATGGTCCTCACTCAACGAGATGCGCGGCAACCTGAGCCAGGAGCGGATTCCCAACCCCCAGATATACGAGCGCGCCAACTACATGCTGATGCTTCAGACCTGGGAACGCCCGTAAGGCGCAGCCACGCCGAATGGGATATCGCTCGTCCGAATCGCCGTTGCCGCTTCGGTATTTTACTCCTCACTTCGCGACAGCGACAACCAAGGCAAATAGTGCGATTAGAGCTATGCCAGCTCCCGCCACCAACAAAATCTTAAGGGATTTTTGAACGGTCTGGAGAACCGTCTCGATCAGTTTCAGTTTGTCGTTTATCTCCTTGTTAACCGTGGCCTGCAACTCTATCGCTTTCTTTAAATCGTCGAGCTGATTCGGATTCCCTGCTCCAGGCTTTCGAATTGTCTCGATGAGATGGCGAACCTTGTCGACGGAATCATTGACGGCTGGTGTGAGGATTGCCAGCTGCATCAAAAGTTTAGCGATGGATGTGATAGGAAATGTCATGACTGATCTCCTGCTGGGTGCGCTCAAAAAGGGGGAAAGGCTGCTTTTCGTTTCGGTCCGCGCCCGCCGGCGCGGGCGCTATGTGCTCCCGAGTCCGAACTGATTTGCCATGTCCGCTTGCCATTCCGATGGACCGAACGGTCGTTGCGATTCAGAGATTCGCCAAGATCTCCGACCAGTACCCCGCTCGTTGCTCGACTCACACCTTCTCGCTATGGTGCGTTTGCTGCCGGAATTTAAATACAGTCGTGCTGGTAAGAAGTCCCTTGCTTGGCCATGGTTCTAACGGAAGAACAACGCCTGTTACTTAGGCGCAGTTTTATCATCACTCCAGCCGTAATCAATTTCGTGTTGATCGGGGGGATCGCCTGGGTGATCCATCGCGGCCGCTCGTCGGTGGCGTTATGGGGAGCCGATGGCATGGGCATCGACATCATTTTGACTTCGTTTCTGCTCCCGTTTCTCACTTGTTTAATCGTCATGCCCATCGTATGGCGACTGTTCGAGCAAGGGGACCAATCCGCTGTCAGCTGGACGCGTTTTGATTTTTGGTGGTTGGCCTGGTTGCCACAAGGAAAATGGGCGCGGGCGGTAGAGATCGGGGCGGCAACGGCGCTTGGCGGTAGCGCTATATTGCTAAGTGGCTTAGACCTGCTAAAGATCGAAAACCTTAGCCCAAATGGGGCCGTCGTTCTCAAAGCCAGCTACGGTGCGGTACTCGCCGGACTGGTTACCCCGTTGCTGGCCCTAGCCTCACTGGCTGATGTTAGCCGGTACTTAAGAGAAACGCCAGGGAAAGCCACCGAAGCAATCCCCATTGCCCAACTACCCCCTGGTTCCCAGAAGAGCCACCTGCAAATGATGAAAACCGATATGATCGGTTATATAGAACATATCGCGCCACAGGGCAATCTTTTGCGCATCCCCTTGTTCGGCCCGATTTATGGATACTTTATCAACGAACCTGAACTCATACAGGAAGTTTTGGCCAAACAGGCCAATGCTTTTGAGAAGCCCTTCAACATCAAATATACGGCCAAGGGCATGCGAATTGATAATCTCTTTACCGCCGATGGCGAGCTGTGGCAGGCGCTGCGTAAGGTCATGCAGCCTGCGTTCCACGCACGCCGCATCGATAATTATGCCCAGATCATGATTGATTACAGCCGACAGAAGATTTCCGCTTGGCGCGACGGGCAGCGCATCGATGTTCCAGCCGAGATGATGGACCTGACGCTGGGGATTACCACGCGGGCTCTCTTTGGCAAAGACATGCGGGGTGACGATGCGGCGCGGGCCATAGTCCGGTTCATCGAACTCTTTTACAACCGTATCTCAGGCTTACCCGTCCCGGCATGGTTGCCCACAAAGGTTAATCGCGAGATGAGACGGCAAATCGCCATTATCGAAGCCTGGTTAAGCCCCATGATTGCAGAGCGCAAGGCCGAGAGCCGTTCTTATGGCGATGTGCTCTCCATGCTGATCGAAGCACAGAAATCAGACAGTACCGGCTTGCTTACGGACCGCCAGGTGCGCACAGAAATCATGAATCTCTTTGCAGCCGGTTATGAGGTTGTGGCCCACACGTTAGCGTTCACCCTTTACCTCGTTTCAAAAAATCCAGCGGTTAACGACCGCATGCAAACCGAGTTGGACTTGGTTTTCGGCCGCGAGCCAATCTCGTTGGATGGCGTGGGACAGCTCAAATATTTGGAGATGGTCCTCAAGGAATCGATGCGCTTGTTACCAGTAACCACGGTTGTGTCACGGCAAACGGCTGCCAAAGCGGAACTGAAAGGCTACACCTTACCCAAAAGACGCCTGGTTCTTTTGTCGCCGTGGGTGTTACAGCGAAATGAAGCTTATTTTCCTGAACCACTTACTTTCCAACCGGAACGTTTTGATCCCGAAAATGGCCAGGAAATCAAGAAATACGCTTACTTGCCGTTTTCCACCGGACCGCGTATCTGCATCGGCAATGCCTTTGCGATGATGCAAATGAAGATCAATCTGGCGACGATTTGGCAGCGATATCGTCTTACCCATGCACCAGACCATACGTTTGAGCCGTTTTATGCCTTCAACACGCGACCTAAAAACGGTCTGCCGATGATCGTGCATCAACGATAACCGGCTTTCAGGATTTCAGGACCCGGCCTTTCAGTTCATTGAACACGTCGATTGGCTCCTGCGTTCGCTGTGGACGTGGTTTTTGCTGATCAGTCGAACCACTAAATTCCTCGTAGCCCCTTCGCTACGCAGGCGTACGAAGAGGGTTGGATCAGCGCCGACGGGGCTATCAGTCTATGACCCGCCGGGACAGAGCAAAGCGCAAGGGAATGCTATTCGCATCGAAGGGGCGGCTGGCTTGGCGTGGCGCCGAAAGTTTGGTGGCGAAGTCAGTAAATTAACCGGACAGGGCCACCACTGACATATCAAACAACCAACGCCTAGCGCGTCGATTGGCGGGTTCGATGGACCTCGATTTCGTTGCGCGCCGCGCTTTCTATGAGCAACTTGCTCCGCAAATCCGCCGTCCTCAAAGCTTCTTCGAGTTTATGCTTCCTTTCGTTTACTTCGATCATCTCTCTTAAAAGCCTCGCTTGGAGTTCCCTGTCAGGCACTGTCTGCATATAGCCCCTCCTGTCGGACAGTGACCCTGCTTAAGCAATAAGCAGTCCATCGGGTAAGGCCTGGAATTCTCGACAATTTTGTGTGACAAGTGACTGTCAACGGACTGTCTACTTGTCAATCCGCGACAGGACTGACATAGACCAGGCCGGTGGGCATATACCGTGGCTGAGCGTCACCGAGCCTCACCAGTCATCACCGGGTCGCCCACGCTAAGCCTCAACGGCTTCACCGTTTTTCGCCGGCAGCGCCGGCTAAGCCTCTAAACGACGCCCGTATCGTAAACTTACATCAAGGAATTAACCCTAAACCGACAATAATCCAGCGCCCGAATTGGCTTTTTGCATCTGAGAACCGGCGTATTTTTGTGGTCTGAATGTTTCACGATCGGTGACCTTTTGGTGGCGACGGAATAACATTTGCG
>CAZILB010000001.1:49068-83847 GCA_964539925.1 uncultured Syntrophobacter sp.
AAGCGTCGGTTAAAGCGGTCTGTAAGAGTTGACTTTTCAGATCGTTCGCACAAATTTTTTCGGGGAAATGCGAGGGCCTCTTCGACGAGAGGCCCTCGCTGAAGATAAAAACTCGATTAAATAAACAACGGCACCATGACCAGCGTGATCGTGGCCAAGAGTTTGATCAATACGTGCAAACTCGGGCCGGCGGTGTCTTTGAACGGATCGCCGACGGTGTCGCCGACCACGGCTGCTTTGTGGGTCTCGGAACCCTTGCCGCCGTAGGCGCCGGTTTCGATGAATTTCTTGGCATTGTCCCAGGCGCC
This sequence comes from uncultured Syntrophobacter sp., assembly GCA_964539925.1. GTDB lineage: Bacteria > Desulfobacterota > Binatia > UBA9968 > UBA9968 > DP-20. The sequence continues at coordinate 49,377 of CAZILB010000001.1, forward strand.
GCCGCTGTTGTTGAGAAAGGTCGCCATCAAAATCCCCGCGATGGTGCCGACCATGAGGAAAGCGGCGACCACTTCGGCGCCGATGCCGAACATTCTGAAGATCACTCCCACCGCCACGGGCGTGAGAACCGCGATCGCTCCCGGCAGGATCATCTCTTTCAGTGCGCCGGCGGTGACGATGTCGACGCACCGAGCGTAGTCGGGCTTGGAGGTTCCCTGAAGAATTCCTGGGTTTTCCCTAAACTGCCGGCGCACTTCATTGATGACATAGTAGGCGGCCTTGCCCACGGCGCGGATCGCCAGGGCGGAAAAGAGAAAAACCAGCATCGCGCCCAGGAGGCCGCCGACGAAAACTTCCGGCTTGGCGATGTTGACCGATTCCAGCGTGGCGCCGTAGTGGTGCACCTCGTCGAGGTAGGCGGAAAAAAGCAAAAACGCCGCGAGCGCCGCCGAGCCGATGGCATATCCCTTGGTCAACGCTTTGGTGGTGTTGCCGACGGCGTCGAGCCGATCGGTCTTGTGGCGTACTTCTTCGGGTTGGCCGCTCATCTCAATAATGCCGCCGGCGTTATCGGTGATCGGACCGAAAGTATCCATCGCCAAGATATAGGCCGCGGTTCCCAACATGCCCATGGTGGCGACGGCCGTGCCGAACAGTCCGGCGTTGGGCACGCCGCTGGCCGCGCCGAGATAATACGCGCTGAGAATGGCGACCGAAATCACGATAACCGGGACGGCCGTACATTCGAGGCCGACCGCGATACCGGTAATGATATTGGTCGCCGGACCGGTCTGCGAAGCTTCGGCGATCGCTTTCACAGGGCGGTATTTGTACTCGGTGTAATATTGGGTGATGTAGACGAAGGCCTGCGCCATCAAAATACCGATGACGCCGCAAAAGAAAAAGTAGATCCAGGCCGAAGTGGCTTCCGGATGGGCTAGCGGATCCACGGAGAGGAGCCATTTGGAAGAAATTAATAAACCGACGATCGCGAGCGCGCTGGTGACGTAATAGCCCCGGTTGAGGGCTGCCATCGGATCTTCGTTTTCCTTGCACTTGACGATCATGACCCCGACGATGGAGGCCACCAGGCCGAATGCGCGTGCGACCAGCGGGAACAATATGCCCTTCAAGCCAAAGAAGGGATACAAGCCGACGGCGAGAATCATCGCGCCGATATTTTCCGCCGCCGTGGACTCGAACAAATCCGCGCCGCGGCCGGCGCAGTCGCCGACGTTGTCGCCGACCAGGTCCGCGATGACCGCCGGGTTGCGGGGATCGTCCTCCGGAATACCGGCTTCGACTTTGCCGACGAGGTCGGCGCCGACATCCGCTGCTTTGGTGTAAATACCGCCGCCGAGCTGGGCAAATAGCGCCACGAAAGAGGCCCCGAAGCCGTAACCCACGATGGTAAAAGGAATCTTTTGGGGATCATGGCCCAACGCTTCCAGCAGCCAGTAAAGTCCGCCGACGCCGAGCAGGCTCATGGCGACGACGAACAGGCCGGAAACCGCGCCGCCGCGCAAGGCAATTTGCAAGCCGGCATTGAGGCTCGACCGCACCGCCGCCGCGGTGCGAATGTTGGCGCGGATCGAAACCCACATGCCGACGTAACCCGCAACCACTGAACAAAGCGCGCCGAGAACGAACGACAGCGTGGTCCAAAAGGCCATCTGAATGGGCGGCATGGGATCGGCGGGACTGGGCGTGCGGGCAAAAGTGTAGAGCAGAAAAATTACCAACGCGAGCAGCGCCGACAAACCGATGATGGTTCCGTTTTGGCGCGCGAGAAACGCCTCGGCGCCCTCCTTGATCGCATTGGAGATCTCCTGCATCTTTTCCGTGCCGCTGTCCTGCTGAATCACGTAGCGGGCCAGATAGACCGCAAAGACCAACGACAGAACGCTAATCACCATAACGAACCAGATCATTACTCCTCCTCATCCCTGATACTTTGATGGCTGTCACTATCATCATCCCTGCGCCACAGATAGGCGACGCCGATGCTGACGCCATAGAGCAGCAACATCGGCAACGCCAGCAAACTCTGATTGATGACATCGGGCGTCGGCGTCAGCATGGCCGCAATCACGAAAATCGCCACCACCGCATAGCGAAACGTCCGCAACATGAAACGGTAATTCCACACGCCGATGCGCACCAGAAAGAACGAAAGCACCGGCAACTCGAACGTTACCCCAAAAACCAAAACCATGCGAAAAAAAAAGGTGAAATAGTCACCTATTCGGATAGCCGGATCCACCCCAAGGTGATCGTACTGTTCGATGAAATAACCGAACGCGACCGGGAGCACCACTCGATAACAGAAATACGCCCCGCTCAGGAAAAAAAAAGTCGCGCACAAAACAAACGGGATCACCCAGCGTCTTTCCCGGTGCGTCAAGCCGGGAGCGACAAAGCGCCAGATCTGAAAAAAAATGTACGGGCAGGAAAACAGCACGCCCGCAGCCAGGGCGATTTTGATTTCAACGAAAAACGCCTCGGTTACGCCGGTTCCGATGAGATTCTGCCCTGGCCGCAAATTCCGCCGCAGCGGCGCCACGACAAATTCAAAGATCGCGTCTGAGAAAAAGTAACAAACCGCCGCAGCCAGGACCACGGCCGACGCTGATTTGACCAAACACCAGCGGAGATCTTCCAGATGCTCCGTCAGCGTCATTAGATAATTGTTGGCCACAATCCGCTATCACAGACCGAAGCTATAAAAAAGGGGAAGGTGATAAAACCCTTCCCCTTTTTCGGCTGCCCTGAACCCGATGAAGGTCAACTCACAAATTAGTTGGTTTTTTCTTCCTCTTTTTTTTCAGGCTCGGGGGCTGCCTCCTTCATAGGCTCAGCTGCCGGGGCCTCTGGCGCTGGCGCTGGCTCCGCTGCTGGTGGCGGCGGCGGCGGAGCGGGCTCCTCTTTCCTACCGCAACCGACAATCGTTAGAGTTAAAGCGAACAGGGTAACTACCGATAATGACATCCATTTCTTTCGCATTTTGTCTCACCTCCTTTCCCGTCGCTTATATTTTCAAAGATATTCTATTGAACAATTTTTATTACATAACTCCATTTGAGATTCAAGGGTAACACCCGCCCCAATCACGGCAATTTTTTGCCGGTACGGAAAGAATTAAGTGCGTACGCCGCACTTCTCGCGCGCCAAAGAAAAAGACCGTGCCCCAAACCGAACCCGAGTCGCAACGTCGCGTTGCTTACCAGCCATTGACCGGGCGGCCCACGGAAAAAAATCGGGTCGTCCGACGACGAAGGAACGCGCTTGCCCGGTAAAGATCGCGGCGACGCGCGTCGCGCTAGTGGGCAAGATTGGCAGCGGTGCCGAGATCTTTTTTTCTCGCTTTTGCGATTGCGTCTCGGCCTCCGTGCCATGCGGCGCTTGACTCACAGCGTTTGTGAATAACTTGTTGATAACCTCTGCCGGGTGCTGCGCACAAGGCCAAAATTAGCGCATCGGAGCGAAATGCTCAGTTTATCAGCTTGAAAACACTAACGATTGCAAGGATTTAAAGTTGAATGGAAGTTTGACAGCAATGAAACGGATCTTTGCTGGACGGCGCTCGCAAAACTTTTTCTGAGCCTGCCCCGGGCGAAATCTCCGCGTTGACTCCCTGACCGGCCAGTGCTACAAAAAAGAGGCAAATTCTATTCGGGAGGAATACTTTGGCCGTTCACCCATCCGTCATCAAAAGGCACGCGCAAAGCTTGAAACGGCGTACGCGCAACATCGAGACCAAATCCAAGCTCAGAACCTTGATCAAAAAAACCCGTCAAGCCATTGAGGCGAAAAACTCGGAGAGCGCCGCCACCCAGCTTCGCGCCGTCGATAAAGCGCTCGGCAAGGCGGTGCGTCTTGGCGTTATCAAGCGCAATACCGCGTCGCGCTGGTTGTCCAGGTTGTCTCGCTCGTTGGACCGCGCCTCCGCCGCAATCGCGAGTTAATCTCCCCTCATTCGCCGCTCACGGCCGGCACCCGCTATCGGCCTCGAGATGGCGACCGCGTTTCTAGCGCCGGGTTAGAACATTTCCATGATGCGTTGATAGAGTTCTCGGGCGAAGCGGTCCATCAACTCACCCCGCACGCCGCTGCGTTCGAACTCGGTCAATTGGATATCCGTCATGCGGCGCACGTCCGCAGCATTCAGGGTGCCCATGCGAAAGTCGGACGAGGTAGTCACCACCGCGGCGCGCGATCCGCCGTAAATGTCGCTGATGCGCACGCCGTGGCCGCGCCACAGGATTTCGTTGGGCTCGCGGCGGCGCAATGTGACATCCAGGTGCAACACAGATTCGTACTGGAGCACTTCATCTCTGCGGTTTACCGACGCCACCGAATTGTCCCAAGATCGCACGACCCCGCTGACGATGATGTCCGCCGCCTCCAATCGATCGACCACCTTCAAGGGCCCACGCCGGTAAAATTCGCTGCGCAGGGCCGAGGTCAGCTCCGCCTCCATGCCGACATCCCGGCTGCGGTTCACAAACGGTTCGACGTAGACGGTCTTGGCGTCCGGCGGCAAGAGCGAGCTGGTGCCGACAAACCGATAGCCGCAACCCGCGAGCAGCGCCAAGCCCAAAAACGCTGGCGCCGAAATCCATCCAGACCACCGACATGGCATCGAAGCTCGCCTCATTGATTATCCCTCCAAAACGATATTGACCAAGCGGCGCGGCACGTAGACGACGCGCCGAATCCGTTTACCGCCGACAAAGTCCACGACTCTGGGATCGGCCAAAGCGTCGGTCTGGACGCGCTCCTGCGTCGCATCGGCGGGCACGGTGACTCTTCCCCGCACTTTGCCGTTCACTTGCACAACGATCAAGAGCTTTTCTTCTTCCAGCGCCTCCTCCGCATAGCTCGGCCATGAAACTTGATCCAACCGTTCTTTAAGGCCCAACTGCGTCCAGAGCTCGCTTGCCATATGGGGCGCGAAGGGAGCGAGCAGTACGATCAAAGTTTCGATGCCATGCTTAACGACCGCGGCGGCCGCTGGCGATGTCTGGCTCGACGGCGGGGGAGCCGCCGCGGTCAGCGCATTGCAAAGCTCCATGATCGCCGCGATCGCGGTGTTGAAATGGAAGCGACCTTCGATATCCTCGGTCACCTTCTTGATCGTCCGGTGGATCAGGCGCCGGAGATCGCGCAGCTCGAATGATAGTTCAGCGCCGTCGCCACCGCTCGCTGGCAGTCGCCACCGCGTGTGCTGTTGATAGACCAGGCGCCAAACGCGGGAAAGAAAACGGTATGCTCCTTCGACTCCCTGATCGCTCCATTCGAGATCCTTCTCGGGCGGCGCGGCGAACAGAGTGAACAAACGGGCGGTGTCGGCGCCGTAGAGGTTGATCAGCGCTTCCGGATCGACGATGTTTTTCTTCGATTTCGACATCTTTTCGACCCGGCCCTTTTCCACCGCACGATCGCACTCGGGACATTTCCAACCTTCGGTTTCAGAACCTATGAGGTCGCCCGGAAACAGCCAGCTATGCTCGGGGCAGCGATAGGTTTCTTTGCACACCATCCCCTGCGTCAGCAGATTGGAGAACGGCTCGTCGACGCAAGCCAGCCCGAGATCGCGCAGCGCTTTGGTAAAAAATCGCGCGTAAAGCAGATGCAATACCGCATGCTCAACGCCGCCGATATACTGATCCACCGCCATCCAGTAGCGCCCTTTCTCACGGTCGAAGGGCATTTCAGTGGCACGAGCCGAAGTAAAGCGGAGGAAATACCAGGACGAATCGACGAAAGTATCCATGGTATCGGTCTCGCGCTCTGCGGCACCGCCGCATTCTGGGCAAGCGGCCTGCAAGAAAGCCTTGCTCTCCCGTAGCGGTGAGCCTCCGATGCCGGTGAATGGCACATCCTTGGGCAGCACCACCGGCAATTGCTCCTCCGGTACCGGCACAGGGCCGCATTCGCTGCAATAAACAATCGGGATCGGCGTGCCCCAGTAGCGCTGCCGCGACACGCCCCAATCGCGCAGCCGATAGCGAACAGCTTTCGTGCCAAATCCCCGCGCTTCGGCGAAGGCCGCGATTTCTTCCTTGCCGGCCACGCTGCTCAATCCCGAGAATTCCCCGCTGTCGGTCATAATCCCGTCGTCGAGGTAGGCTTCGGTCAGCGTTTCGGATCGAAGCGCGCGGTCCTTGGGCTGGATAACGACGCGAATCGGCAGGCGGTATTTTTTGGCGAATTCAAAATCGCGCTGGTCGTGGGCTGGCACGGCCATGACCGCGCCGGTCCCGTACTCCATCAGGACGAAATTGGCAATGAAGATAGGAATGTCTTCGCCGGTGAACGGATTAAGGCAAGAGGCGCCCGTGAACACACCTTCCTTTTCGCCCTCCTCGGCGCCGCGCCTGGCCTGGCTCAGGCTCTTGATCCGTTCGACAAACGCTCTCACGGCGGTTTCCTGCGCCGTGCCCGCTGCGAGCTCGAGCGCCCGCGGATGCTCCGCGGCGAGGGAAACGAAAGTCGCACCGAAGATGGTGTCCGGCCGGGTGGTAAAAATACGCAGCACACCGTCCCGGCCCGCCAGCGGAAAATCGATTTCGGCGCCGATGGATTTGCCGATCCAGTGGCGCTGCATGGCGACCACTTTTTCCGGCCAGCCGTCGAGCTGGTCCAGGTCCTTCAGCAACTCCTCGGCATAGTCGGTGATGCGAAAAAACCACTGTTCGAGTTCCTTCTGAATGACCGCCGAGTCGCAGCGCCAGCAGGCGCCGTCGATCACTTGCTCGTTGGCCAACACGGTCTCGCAGGACGGACACCAATTGACGAAGGAACTTTTCTTGTAGGCCAGCCCTCTTTTGAAAAATTGTAGGAAGATCCACTGATTCCAGCGGTAGTATGCCGGCTCGCAGGTGGCGACCTCGCGGTCCCAATCGTAGGACAAACCCATGCGCTGAAGTTGGGTTTTCATGTAGAGGATATTCTCTCGGGTCCAGGCTTCGGGATGAACTCCCCTTTCGATGGCGGCGTTTTCCGCCGGCAGGCCGAAGGCGTCCCAGCCCATCGGATGCAGCACGTTGAGGCCGCGCATCCGTTGGAAGCGCGCCACCACGTCGCCGATGGAATAATTGCGCACATGCCCCATGTGAATCCGCCCCGATGGATAGGGAAACATCTCCAGCACGTAGTATTTGCCCTTGGCGTTGTCCTCGAGGACCCGGAACGCTTGGCTTTCCGACCAGACGCGTTGCCATTTCTCCTCGATCTCTTTCGCCCGATAACGTTCTTCCATGACGGTTCGCTCACTCGGATGGAGCTTCATGCGCCCGCGCGATTTGATCCAGGACTCCGTTGATGAAAGCCGCCGAGTCGGTGCTGCCGAAGCGCTTGCCGATTTCGATCGCCTCGTCGAGGCTCACCGGCGGAGGGATATCGGGGCAAAATGTGATCTCGTAGGTCGCCATGCGCAAGATGATCAGATCCACCTTGGCCAGCCGGTCGAATTTCCAGTTTTCGGTGTGTTTATCAATCAGCCGGTCGATGGCCGCCTGCTGGCTAACCACACCCGAGACCAGTCGGCGTGCGAATTCTTTCGTTGCACTGGTGCCCTCGAAATGGCGCAGAAAAAAATCCACCGCCCCCGCCGACGCATCGCCGGTGATCTCGATCTGATACAGAGCTTGAAGCGCCAGCTCCCGCCCTTTGCGCCGGGTTCCCTTGGGAGAACCGCCGGCGCTTTGAGTTTGCTCTTGATCCGACAAGGGGCGCTCGAAAAATTCAGGACTCAAGTAAAGCGGGCTCTCAGGATATTTGCCGAATGACGTGGACCATTTCCACCGCCGTCAAAAGCGCCTCATATCCCTTGTTGGCGTCCTTGGAACCGGATCGATCCATGGCCTGCTGAACGTCGTTGGTGGTCAACACGCCGAAGCCGATCGGAATGCGATGATTATGCACGGCGTCGCCGATGCCCCGGGTCACCGCTTCCGAAACATACTCGAAGTGCGGCGTATCGCCCCGTATCACAGCGCCCAGGCAAACCAGCGCGTCGTACTTGCCGCTGGCCGCCATTCGGTCCGCGATCAAAGGAATTTCGAAGGCCCCCGGCACGCGCACCACCGTCAATTGATCATCGTTGCCGCCGTGGCTTTTAAACCCATCCAGCGCGCCGTCAAGCAGCTTTTCCGTGATGAATTGATTGAAGCGGCTGACAACGATGCCGATCTTCAAGCCGCGGGCGTCCTTTTTGCCTTCAATGGTCTTTGCCATGGCGTCATGAAAGCCCGGCACTCAGTGCTTGACGGTTTTGGCTTCCAGGTTCGACAGCATATGGCCGAGCTTTCGCTGCTTGGTTCTCAAGTAGTGAATGTTGGTTTCCCGCGGCAGCACTTCCAGCGGCACACGCCGGACGACCTCGATGCCGTAGAGTTCGAGGCCGGTGATCTTGCGCGGATTGTTGGTCAAGAGTGAAATTTTTTGCACCTTGAGATCGCGCAGGATTTGCGCGCCGATGCCGTAATCGCGCAGGTCTTCCTTGAAACCGAGTTCCAGATTCGCCTCCACGGTATCTCGTCCCTGGTCTTGCAGCGCGTAGGCTTTGATCTTGTTCGTCAGGCCGATGCCCCGTCCCTCCTGGTGCATGTAAATCAGCACGCCTTTGCCTTGCCGATCGATCATCCGCAGCGACTGGCGAATCTGATCGCCGCAGTCGCAGCGCTCCGAGCCAAAAACATCGCCGGTCAAACATTCCGAGTGGACGCGCACCAGAATCTCGTCCGCGTGGGCGATCTCGCCCTTCACCAGCGCCATATGCTCGGAAACGTCCACCTCGTTGCGGTAAACAATCGCCTTGTACATGCCGCCATGGTTCGTCGGAAATTCCTCCTCGGCGACGCGCTTGACGAGGCTCTCGGTGCGCAGGCGATGAGCGATCAAATTGGCGATGGAAACGATCTTCAGTCCCTGCTGCTGCGCCATGCGCTCGAGCGACGGCAGGACTGCCACCGAACCGTCCTCCTCCAAAATCTGGCAGATGACGCCCGCGGGCTGGAAGCCGGCCAACCGGGCCAGATCCACCGCAGCCTCGGCCCTGCCCGAGCGCGCGAGCACGCCGCCGCTGTGGGCTTGAATCGGCTGCACGTGGCCCGGAACGATCAAGTCGGTATGCCGGGTGCCTTTCGCCACGGCCCGGCGGATCGTGTGGGCCCGTCCCTGGGTGGAGACACTCGGGACTCCTTCGAGGCGCAAGGAAAAAGGCACGCCAAAAAAATGACCGCCAAAGCTGCCGCTTTCCTGAGGAATCAAGAGAATCCCCAGCTCGCGAATGCGTTCTTCGGTGAGGGCGAGAAAAATAACGCCGCGTCCGTGATGAAGCAGGTGATTGACGCTGTCGGCCGTGATGGTTTCGGCGGGGAGACAGAAAAAACCGTCGCTTTCAGGTGAATCTTCGTTCACCAGAATCACCATTCGGCCGCTACGAATTTCTTCGAGAGCTTCGTCTATACTGCAAATCGCCATAGAGTTTTTGTGTTTATCGAACTTTGCTCATGAGCGAAGAACTTTGCACCATGAAACTGTGCACGTACTTGCCGATCAGATCGGTTTCGATGTTGACTTTATCACCAACGCTACGGGCGCGCAAATTAGTGTGCCGCAAGGTAAAGGGAATAATCGCCGCCGAGAAACCATCCCGCCGGCGGTCGTTTACGGTGAGGCTGATGCCGTCGAGGGCGACCGAGCCTTTGCTGACCAGCAAAGACCCGAGTCGGGCCGGCACACGGAACTGAAAAACCGTGAAATCGCCCTGCGGTTCGATGGCGCTGATCGTGCCGATGCCGTCCACATGTCCGGTCACCAGGTGCCCGCCGAGCCGATCCTGCAAACGCATGGGCCGTTCGAGATTGACCGGGCTGCCAACTCCTAGGCTTTGCAGATTGGTGCGCCCGAGGGTTTCCCGCGACACATCGACCGTGAAAGATCGCTGGAGCTTTTTTACCACGGTGAGACACGCGCCGTTGACAGCGATGCTCGCGCCGAGCGGCATGGAGCTAAGCGGCAGCTTCGTCCTCACACTGAGCGCGGCCGAACCGTTGTGGTCATGGAACGCGCCAATGATGCCGACATCTTCTATCAATCCGGTAAACATTTCTTCAATCCAAGCCGCGGGTCCGGGCTTCGTTACGCCCATCCGATGGCCGCGCCAAGATCGGGCGCCGACTCATAGATATCCGACCACGCAAATGTCGCCCCCCGAGCGCGCGACCGCCATGCGCTTGAGCGCGATGGCCTGGCTTACGCGGCGCAAGCCCAAGGGGCCGATCATCGATCGGGCGTCCCCGCCGAGAATTTTTGGGGCATAGAAAAACACTGCCTTATCGACGACCTTCGCCTTTAGTGCCGAGGCGGCGACGGTGGCGCCCCCTTCGATCATCACGCTGACCACGCCGGATGCGGCCAATTTTCTCAGTAGCGGCCGCCAGGCAACCTGTCCCCTGGTGAGCGGCAAGCGCCAAACCTGAGCGCCGAGGGCCTCGATCGCTCGGAGTCTATTATTCGCCGCCTTCGGTCCCGTGGCCACAATCGTCTTGTCGCGGTCCGGTTGGCGAAATATATTTGCCGAAAGCGGCAGGCGCAAGTCTCCGGCGAGCACCACGCGCAGGGGATTTCTCCCGCCTGGAATTCGGCAAGTCAGTTGCGGGTCATCGGCGCGCACGGTCGCCGACCCGACCAACAGGGCATCCACCTGGTTGCGCATTCGGTGGACCGATTGGCGCGACGCCACGCCGCTGATCCAACGCGCATCGCCGGTCATCGCGGCTATTTTACCGTCCAGGGTCCCGGCCAATTTTAGAATTACAAGAGGCGACCCTTTGGTAATGAATTTAGCGAAGGCTTCGACCAGCTCCCGGCACTCCGTCTCCAGCAATCCAACGCGCACGCCGATTCCGGCGCGGCGCAACTGGCGCAAGCCGCGCCCTGCCACCAGCGGATTGGGGTCCCGTGTACCTGCGATCACGTCCTTGATACCGGCGTGGATCAAAGCGCGCGTACAAGGCGGCGTGCGTCCCTGATGGTTGCAAGGCTCGAGAGTGAGATAAAGCGTCGCGCCGCGCGCCTTTAACCCCGCCTGTTTTAAAGCGGCGATCTCGGCGTGGTCCCCCCCGGCAAAGCGGTGGTAGCCTTTGCCGACGATTTTGCCGCCGCGCACCAGCACCGCGCCGACCATGGGATTGGGGCTGGTTCGTCCCGCCGCACGGCGCGCCAGGCGCAAGGCCAAACACATCACGCGGCGGTCGAACTGGGTCCATTGCGGCCCTGCCAATTGTCCTATTCCCTTCTTGACCGCGGCTGCGCGCGGCGCGTCTCGGGCCCGCCCTTGCGTTCCTTGATCAACTCCTCGAGTTCGGCCATGAACTCGCCGATGTCCTTGAAAGAGCGGTACACCGAAGCGAAGCGGACGTAAGCCACCGGGTCGGTATCGTGCAACTCGCGCATCAGCGATTCGCCGATCACCGAACTGGGAATCTCCTTTTCGCCGCGCTCCTGCAGCGCGCGTTCGATGCGATCGGTAATCGCTTCGATCGTATTGATGCTTACCGGCCGCTTCTCGCAGGCGCGTTTGAGACCGTTAATGATCTTCACCCGGTCGTAAGCTTCGCGCCGCCCGTCCTTCTTGATCACCAGCGGCATCATTTCTTCCACTCGCTCGTAAGTGGTAAAGCGCCGGTTACAGCTTTCGCACTCGCGGCGCCTGCGGATCATGTTGCTGTCTTTGCTAAGCCGGGAATCGATCACTCGATTCTCCGTCTCATGGCAAAAGGGACATTTCATGTCTGGCTCCTCCGTTGCGGTTTCAGAGCTGAGCCGTTTACCGAAACGGCAGAATCGCGGCGGGAACGACCGGCAACCGAATCAACCCGTCCTTGGCTAATTCCGCGCCAGCCGATGAGGGTAGACCGGAAATTTTTTACATAGAGCCGCCACCCGATCGGCAATTTCCCGAAGCTTGCCGTCGTCGCCGACATGTTGCAACGCGCTGGCGATGAATCCGCCGATCTGGGCCATTTCGTTCTCCTTCATGCCGCGCGTTGTTACGGCCGGCGTGCCGATGCGAATGCCGCTGGTCACGAAGGGCGAACGGGTGTCGAAGGGCACGGTGTTTTTGTTCACCGTGATGCGCGCTTTGTCCAGCGCTTCCTGCGCGGTTTTGCCGGTGAGTTCGGATTTGCGCAGGTCGACCAGCATCAAATGATTGTCAGTGCCTTCCGAGATCAGGCGGAAACCCGCGCTCATGAGGGCGTGGGCCAGGGCCTTGGCGTTTTTGACAATTTGCTGCTGGTAGATTTTAAATTCCGGGCTCAACGCTTCCTTGAGCGCCACCGCTTTGGCCGCGATCACATGCATCAACGGGCCGCCTTGCATGCCGGGAAAAACCCGGCTGTCGACGATTTTGGCGTGATCGGCCTTGCAGAGCACCAGCCCGCCGCGCGGGCCGCGCAGCGTCTTATGCGTCGTCGTGGTGACGAAATCCGCATAGGCCACCGGGCTCGGGTGCAAACCCGCGGCCACCAAACCGGCAATGTGCGCCATATCCACCATGAGAAGCGCGCCGACCTCGTCGGCGATTTTGCGAAACTTTGCGAAATCGATGATCCGGGGATAGGCGCTGGCGCCGGCCACGATCAATTTCGGCCGGTGTTCCTTGGCCAGCCGTTCGACCTCGTCGTAATCGATAGTCTCGGTTTTTTCGGCGACGCCGTAGGGAATGACTTTATAAATGAATCCGGAGAAATTGACCGGGCTGCCCATGGAAAGATGACCGCCGTGCGCCAGGTTCATGCCGAGGTATGTATCGCCCGGCTTCAGTACCGCGAGATACACGGTCATGTTGGCCTGAGAACCGGAGTGAGGCTGGACATTGGCATGATCGGCGCCGAACAGTTCTTTGGCCCGAGCGATGGCCAGCGACTCGGCGATATCGACAAACTCGCAGCCGCCATAGTAGCGCTTCCCCGGATAACCCTCGGCGTACTTGTTCGTCATGATGCTGCCCTGCGCTTCCAACACCGCTTCACTGACGACGTTTTCCGAGGCGATCAGCTCGAGATGGCCTTCGAGCCTCCGGGTTTCCTTTTCGATGGCGGCAAAAATCTCCGGGTCGGCCTTTTCGAGGAATGACATGGAGTTCCCTTCGCTTGGTCAATCTCTGAGTTTAGCGCTCTTTCGCGCACCGATATCGAACTCGATCTGGCTGATTTTATCGATGCGCCGTTGATGCCGTCCGCCCGCGAAGGGCGTGGACAGCCAGGCTTCGACAATTTGCTGCGCCAGAAAGCGTTCGGTCTTCGCCCCGCTCAAAACCAGAATATTGGCATTGTTATGCTCGCGGCTCGAGCGCGCACCGTCGAGATCCTGTACTAGAGCGGCGCGCACGCCGGGGAACTTATTGGCCAGGATCGACATGCCGATGCCGCTGGTGCAAATCAACAGACCGCGCTCCGCGTCGCCCGCCGAGACCAGCTGGGACACGACGCGGCCGAAATCGGGATAGTCCACCGATTCCCGTCCGTGAGTGCCGAAGTCCTGCACCTCGGTGCCCCTGGCGCGCAAAACACCGATCAAAAAATTCTTAAGCTCGACCCCTCCGTGGTCGCAGCCGACCGCGATCATCATGGTCAGAGACTCCAATCGGTTCGAACCGGCGAACCCTATGCCGCGATAAAGAAAATCGCAGGAGGGGTTGATCCAACACCACGCCCCCCTGCGACTCCCAGTTTCGTATCGGGGCGGCGTTCAAACAAGCGGTCCACCCCTGTAAATTCAGCCGTCCTTCGACCCTAGCGATGGGCCTCGATATAGGTGATAACGTCCTGGACGGTTTTAATCTTTTCCGCGTCCTCGTCCGAGATTTCCATCTCGTATTCTTCTTCCAGAGCCATCACCAACTCTACAATATCCAGGGAATCGGCTCCCAAATCCTCGATGAATGAGGCTTCGGGAGTCACGTCCTCAGCGCTTACTCCCAGTTGCTCGCACACGATCTCTTTGACCCTCGCTTGAACGGATGACGCCATTTTTGCTTACCTCCTGCTTCCCTTTCGTCACATATAAAGACCGCCGTTGATCCCCAATACTTGCCCCGTAATATAACCGGCGCCCGGCGCGGCCAAAAACACCACCGCTTCCGCCACATCCTCGCCGGTCCCGAAACGTCCGAGCGGGATGCAACGCAGCGACTCCTCGCGCAACTTTTCCGGCAGACGCGCCGTCATGTCGGTTGCAATAAACCCTGGGGCGACGGCATTCACCGTCACTCCCCGGGAGGCCACTTCGCGCGCCATCGCTTTGGTAAAACCGATGATACCCGCCTTGGAGGCGGCGTACAGCGACTGCCCCGCGTTGCCCATCTGCCCCACCACCGACGACAAATTTACGATTCTGCCATAATGCTGGCGAATCATGCCGCGGGAGACGGCCTTGGTACAGAGAACCGTGCCCTTCAGATTGGTGCCGATGACCAGGTCCCAGTCTGCCGGCTTCATGCGCATCAACAGATTATCGGAAGTTACGCCGGCATTGTTGACGAGAATATCAATTTTCTTATGGTCGTCAACGATTTTCTTTACCGACGCCTCAACGAGACTTTCATCGCCGATATCGAAGCGGCAAAGCTCCCCACGTCCGCCCTCCGCCGTAAGCGCGCCGAGCGACTCCTGCGCCGCGGCTTGGTTCCCTTGATAATTAACGACGACATACGCGCCCGCCCGGCTGAGCGCCAAGGCGACGGCCTTGCCGATGCCGCGGCTGGCGCCGGTCACGAGCGCGATTTGACCTTCGAGCTTCATCGCTTCGCCCAAGCCGTTTGAACCCTCGCCAAGTCTTGCGGGCCTTCGAAGGTTTCGACTTCTATCCCCGGCGCAATTCGCTTGATCAGTCCCTTAAGCACTTTTCCGGGACCTATCTCCAGGCCGCGCTCGCAACCCAGTTGGACGAGCCTTTTTATGGATTCCTCCCAGCGCACCGGTTGCACCGCTTGTTCGATCAAAAGCGGCTTCACCCGGTCCGCGCTCAGATTGATGTCCGCTTCCACGTTGGTGATCACGCCGACGCTAAAAGGCCGGATCGCCACGGCGCTCAGGACCCCCGCCAGTCCTTCGGCCGCGGGCCGCATGAGCCGGCAATGAAACGGCGCGCTCACCGGCAATTCTACCGCCCGCTTCGCGCCGCGCTCCCTCGCCGAGATTATGGCGCGGGCCACGGCGTTCTTCGCGCCGGCGATAACGACCTGACCGCCGCCGTTGAAATTCGCCGGAGACACCACGTCGCCTTGAGACGCATCGGCGCAGAGCTCCCGCACTGCCTCCATCTCCAAACCCAAAATTACCGCCATCGCCCCTTCGCCCGCCGGCACCGCTTGTTGCATCAGCCTGCCGCGCTCGCGCACGATCTTTACGGCATTGGCAAAAGCGATCGCGCCGACGGCGACCAAGGCGCTGTATTCGCCTAAACTATGCCCCGCGACCCACGCCGGGTGCAAATCGGTTTCGCTTTCCACCACCCGCAAGGCGGCGATGGACATCGTCAAAACCGCCGGCTGGGTGTTCTCGGTGAGTTTGAGATCGGCTTCGGGTCCGTCGAAACAGAGCCGGCTCAGAGAGATGCCGAGCGCCTCGTCCGCCTCGTCGAAAATTCTCCGCGCCTGAAGAAAATCTCGACAAAGCTCCTTGCCCATGCCGACGCTTTGCGACCCTTGCCCCGGAAATACAAACGCCGTGTTGCACGCCGCCATCAACTCTCCCGCTTTTCCGGATCTCCCGGTGGATCTTCCTTGTGACCCATGGATTCGATTTTCGACTTGATCCGCTCGTAGATCTTGCGCGGCAAACCGACCCTTTTGTCGCCGCCGAGGCCGCCGTCGGCCAAGGCCTCGGCGATATGCTGATTCATTCGATGGTTCACGGCGTCGCGAGCCGCGCGGATGGCGTTTTTGATCGCAAGCGGATTGGAGGCGCCATGGGCGACAATCGCCACCCCGTCCAGACCAATCAGCGGCGCGCCGCCGTATTCGGCGTAATCCAGACGGCGATAGGCCTCTTTGAGCGAGTTTCGGCTAATCAGATAGCCGAGCCGGCTATTGATATTTTTCTTAAACGCGCCCTTTAACACCTCTCCGGCAAATCCGGCCAACCCTTCCATGGTTTTAAGTGCCACGTTGCCGGTAAAGCCGTCGCACACCACGACATCGACTTTGCCATTAAAAATGTCCCTTCCTTCGACGTAGCCGATATAGTTCAGCGTCGTACCGGACAATTGGTCGCTGGCGGCGCGCGTCAGATCGTTGCCCTTGCTGCCCTCTTCGCCGTTGCTCAAAACCCCTATTCTCGGGCGCGAGACATCCAAAACCCGCTCCGCGTAAACCGCGCCCATGAAGCCAAATTGAACCAAGTGGCGCGGCTTGCAATCGACGTTGGCGCCGGCGTCGACGATGACCGTACCCTGTCCCCGGCTCGGCACGACGACCAAAATCGCCGGGCGAACCACCTGCGGCAGCGTCCCCAGGACAAACATGCCGAGAGCCATCATCGCCCCGGAGTTCCCGGCGCTCACCACGGCGTCCGCCTGACCGCGTTGCATCAGCTCGAAGCTGACCTTGAGGGAAGAATCTTTTTTGCGCAGCGCCACACTGGGCGATTCGTGCATCGGCACCGTCTGCGAAGCTGGCACGATCTCGAAATCGGGCGCGCCGGCATGTTTGCCGAGTTCATTCTCAATAGCGGACTTTTGGCCCACCAAAACCATCTCGACGCCGAGGTCGCGCGCAAGCAATACCCCTTCGATCACGACCTCGGGGGCACGGTCTCCGCCCATCGCATCGATGGCGATCTTTGGCATGGGTCGCGGCGCGCGGCTTAACTCTGTTCGGTCTGAATGACAGCGCGGCCGCGGTAAAAACCGCAGTGGGCGCAGGCGCGATGGGGCAGGACTGTCTCACCGCAATGCGAGCAGGTGCTCCACTGCGGTTTGCTCAGGGCGTCGTGCGCGCGGCGCTGGTTTTTAATCCTTTTGGAAGTTCGTCTTTTCGGTACCGGCATAATCGGAGTCCTATCTTTCTCTGCATTATAAGGCAGTTAATTTTGGGAAACCGGGCGCGAGTCAACGGCCGACTTTGAGCGTGCGAAAAATCGCCATGCGCGGATCCCCTGCGGCGACGGAGCAGGAACAGGATTCAGCGTTGAGATTGGTGCCACAGCCGCCGCAAAGACCGCGGCAGTTTTCCATACATAGAGGCCGGGTCGGCAAGGCCAGTAAAACCTGTTCGGCAATGAACGGCGACATATCGATTTCATCCGTCGAATAATAGCTCAAGTCGAGCTCGTCGCGGCTCAACTCTTCGGCGCGCCGGCCCGACGCGCCCGGCTTGGGCGTCAACACCAAATCAAAGGACTTGTCCAGGCCGAAGTAAAAATCCTCCAGGCAGCGCCCGCAGCGCGCGCTCAACCGTCCGTTCAACCGGCCGTGAAAAATGATATCCTGACCCGACCGGTAATACGTTAATTCGACGGCGAGAACCGAGGGAAAACCGAACTCGCGGTTTCTACTGCGCCGATAGATCTCGTCGAGATCCGTAAGGTTTTCGGAGAAGCGGATCTCTTTGGGCGATTGAGGGATCTCGTCGACGGAGAATTTCATCGGCGGTAGCGCGGGCCGTTAAATGTTCATTGAATATAGACCATTCCCCCTGGTTGTCAAGCTGAGCGAAACCTTCGGACGGGCAAAAGATGACGATTTATTAGTTACTTCCAGGGCTGTGGCCGAAGGCCTCGGCGGCCCGCCGACGAACCCCGGGTAGGCCGCCAAGGCTCGCCCCGGCTTGAGTATTTTCAGCCTTTTTGTTAACGATCTGTTGGTCCCTGAGATGAACTTTCCGGCTCCTTTGCAATCCCTCTGGCGCGGCAAGCGTTTTAACTCGTTGAATCGGGTGGTGAAGGATACCTTTCACGTTCGCGTCTATAAGATCGGCTTGCGGTTGGATTTTACCTGCCCCAATCGCGACGGCAAGGTCGCCGTGGGCGGATGCATTTATTGCGACAACGCCAGCCACACACCGGCGAACTTCCGCCCGCGGGCGACTGTGACCGAGCAACTCGCAATGGGTTCCCGAGCGCTCAGCAAGCGCCACAATGCGGACAAGTTTATCGCCTATTTTCAGAGCTACACCAACACCTACGGCGACACGCGCAAGCTCGAAAGGCTTTATCGGGAGGCACTGCAGTTTCCAGGTGTCGTCGGGCTGGCGATCGCGACTCGGCCGGACTGTGTTCCCGACGAGGTTCTGGATCTCATCGCCGCGCTCGCGCACGACACTTACCTCTGGCTTGAACTCGGACTTGAATCGATGCATGATCGCACGCTCCGCTGGGTCAACCGCGGTCACGCTTTGACGGATTACATCGACGCGGTGGAGCGGGCAAAGAAGCGAGGGCTGAGAATATGCACCCATTTGATCCTCGGCTTTCCCGGTGAAAGCCACGACGATATTATGGCGACGCCGCCGCTGATGAATCGTCTCGGCGTCGACGGCGTCAAACTTCACAACCTGCATGTGATTAAAGGCACGATGCTGGAAAAGCTTTACCATCTGGGAGCGGTGCCGCTCTTAACCCGGGATGAGTACGTCGAACTGGCCGTCGATTTTCTCGAGCGGCTACGCCCGGACGTCGTCGTGCATCGGCTTTCGGGTGAGACCTACCGAGCGATGACCGTCGCACCGGAGTGGTCGGTGGACAAGCTCGGTGTCCACAATGCGATTTTCAAGGCTTTGGATCGCCGCGACACTTGGCAGGGCAGACTTGTCGAGGCGCCGGCTGAGCGCTTCTTCAACCCTCAACAAGGAGCACCGCTTTGAACGGCCATATCGGTTTGATTCACTCGATCCTGCCCGCAACGGTCGATCTCCAGGTGACGATTCCGGAAAGTCACCCGTCTGCACGCAATCTCGGCACGGAGCGAGTCGGCTCCGGCACCCTCGTCGATCCCGACGGTTACATTTTGACCGTTCACTATGTCACGATCGGCGCCGCGTCAATCACGGTAACTTTGGCGGACGGCGATCAGTTTCCGGCTGAAGTGGCCGCGCAGGACCAGGAGACCGGTCTATCCTTAGTGAAAGTCAAAGCCCAGGGATTACCATTTTTGAAGCTGGCACAGCCCAATTCGGCGAGCCTGGGTCAAGCCGTGGTGATGATCGCCAGCAGCGGCCAGAACAGCAGACGGGTCAGCGGCGGCTATATTTCGTCCCTCGACGGCTACGACGGTCAATGGGAATACATGATCGACAAATCGATTCGGGTCACCGCTTTTAATCCCGGCTTCGGCGGGGGCACACTCGCCAATTTTAACGGCGAACTGATCGGCGTCGTTTCATTAAACTTGAATGAAGTGGGCAAATTCTCGCTCGCCATCCCGGTGGACTACTACCGCGCCCATGAGCAGGAACTCAAGCAGCACGGCCGCGTGCGCAGCCGGACCCGCCGGCCATGGCTGGGCGTTTATGCCGAAGAGATGGCCGGCCATGTCGTGCTCGTCGGCGTAAACCCGATCGGCCCCGCAGCGAAAACCGGCCTGCGCCAGGGCGATATCATCCTGAGCGTGGACGATAAAGTAATTCGTTCCCGCCGGGAGCTTTACCAGGAAGTGTGGAAAAAGCGTCCGGGAGAGCGCATCCAGTTTAAAATTCTACGCGACGACCAATCCATCACTTTAGAGATAGTCGGCGCCGATCGCGCCGAGCGCTACCGCTCCTAACCTGCCCCTCCGGCCATTTTCACTTCGCCCTGGCCCGCCACGTTGATCACCGGCCGGGTTTAGGCCCCCGGGCCCACGGCACTGGTCACACCTCGCACATTGCGAAAAGCCGCAAAGCGCATTAGAAAGAGCTGGCGATGAAGGGCCCGGCGCTGAAAATTACCAATCGAACATCCTATCGGGTCATCTACGGCGACACCGATCAAATGGGGGTCGTCTACTACGCCAATTATCTCCGTTGGTTTGAACGCGGCCGCTCGGAGCTATTGCGCCAGATCGGATTGCCTTATGCGACGATTGAAGCGGCCGGCTTTCATTTCCCGGTGACCGAAGTGTCCTGTCGTTACACTCAATCCGCCCGTTATGACGACGTCGTCGCAATTGAAACCGACTTGACCGATCTCAGGCGGGCGTCCTTATTGTTTCAATACCGGGTCTCGCGCGAGGACGACGGCGCGTTGCTGGCCGACGGCTTCACCCGGCATGCCTGCCTCGATCACGGCGGCCAATTGACGCGTATTCCAAAAATCCTCGAGGACGCCCTCGGCAAGGCCGCCCGCTAACCGACATGCTCCCGATTGCCGCCGGACAATAGTTCGAGGGCATCGGCGATTTCGCTCTTCGCCTCCACGTCCGCTTCGATCGACAAGCGGCGCTTGAGCGCGTCGATGGCATCATGGGAACCGATTCGTCCCAGGGCCCAGGCGGCATGGCCGCGCACCAAGGCTTCGCCGTCGTCAAGCGCACGGATCAAGGCGGGCAACGCTTCGGGGCTGCCGAGATTGCCAAGGGCGACCGCGATATTGCGCAGAAACCCCCGCCGCTTGGCGCGAAGAATAGGGCTGCCCCGGAAGCGGCGCCGAAAAGTTTCCTCATCCAACGACAACAAGGGTATAAGCGCCGGCGCGTACAGGCCCGGCCGCGGCAGGTACGCTTCTTCTGCGGTGGGTTTGGCTTTGACGTTGTAAGGACAGACTTCCTGACAAATATCGCAGCCGAAAACATGATGGCCGACCAGCGGGCGCAAATGGCGCGGCATCCAGCCCTTGAGCTCGATGGTCAGATACGAGATGCAACGGCGCGCGTCCAGGATATAGGGTCCGATGAAAGCGCGCGTGGGACAGGCCTGCAGACAAAGCTCGCACTTGCCGCAACGGTCGCGCATCGGCCGGTCATAGTCCAGGGGCAGATCGATGAAAAGCTCGCCCAAAAAAAACCACGAACCCTTGCGCGGTGAAATAAGTTGCGTGTTCTTACCGATCCAACCGAGGCCGGCGATGCCCGCAAAATCCCTTTCCAGCACCGGACCGGTGTCGACAAAAACACGTCCCTGCACGGTCGCGCCGGAAAATTCTCTGATCCGATCGAGCAGCGCTTCAAGCCTTCCCTTGATGATATCGTGGTAATCTTCGCCCCACGCGTAGCGCGAGATCCTTCCCTGCGGCCCCTGAGAAGCTTGCGACGCAGTGACCGGCGTAAAATAATTCATGCCCACTGAGACGACGGACACGGCCCAGGGCACGAGCGTTCGCGGATCACGGCGCAACGGCTCCGTCCGTTTCATATAATCCATCTCGCCAGCGAAGCCGCGGCGCAGCCACTGCGCGAAAGACTCCTCGTGGGGCGGCGCTTTTACCGGCGAAAACCCCACGAGCTCGAAGCCCAATCGCTGCGCTTCCGATTTGACCTGCTGCGATAGTTTGGCGCTAGGCCGCGCCGCTGAAGAACTCATCGCTGGAAAATGCCCCAAAAGCCCGGCGGACAGGCGCCCGTAACCAATGGGTTGCGGGTCCCGTGCCGTCGGTGCACAGGGTCAATGATAGGATGTTTTGCTGCCGGCATCGAACGCTCCAGCCTCGAGCAGCGGCTTGCGGCCCGCAAAACCGTCTTCAATGCGATGCCAATGGCCGACTCTGGCCTCGCCGATTTGCCAGCAAAGAAAAACCACTTCCGAACCGAGCAGACAGGGAAAATCGATCAAGCCCAGCTCCACGCCTTTGCAAATGCAGCCAAAACCGTTGATCTCCTCCACCCACCCTTTGAGTTCTTCAAGCAGCCGGGTTATTTCATCGTCCTGGCGCAACTGATCCATCAAATCCGACGCCTCGGGATCCAGGCGGCCCTGCCCAACGGCCCTCTCGCTGCTGCTCTTGAGACGTCTAATATTCTCCAAGATTCGCTCCACCATGGGTCTGAGCGTGGGCAGTAAATCGTTGGCTTCATCGACGGTAAAGAGTCTGGGGAAATTTGCGTTTTCGACCATCCGTTGAGTCCTTGTCGAGGGCGCCGCTGAAAAATTCTTGAATCGCTGGATTTTTGCCCAGATATAAATTAAAAGTTCAAGCCGCTTTGCCTAGATTTTCATGCCGGCGCGAATCTGGCGCAGCAGGGCGATGTTGTCGGAGTGGCCCGTCATGTACGCCGTCACCGCGCCGACGATCGGTCGGTTGAGCAAATAAAAATCGCCGAGTATGTCCAGGATTTTGTGCCGCGCAAACTCGTTGGAAAAGCGCAGATCGGTGTTGATAATCTTATCGTCGCCGATGAGGATGCAGTTGTTGAGCTTGCCGCCCCCGACCAGACCCATGGTTTGCATTTTCTCGATGTCGCGCAGAAAGCCGAAGGTCCGCGCCGGCGCAATCTCCGCTTTAAAGGATTGCGGGCCGGAAGCGAGATAAAAATGCTCCTGCGTGTCCACAGGCTTCGGGTAGCGCAAATGGTAGTGCACTGACAAGACCTCCGCAGGTTCGATGCTGATCGACTCGCCGCCCTCGGACTCCACCCGGTAGGGCTTATCGATGACAACGGCGATGCAATCCTCCTCTTGTACTTCAATACCGGCCTCTTCGATCGCCTGGCAAAACTCCAGCGCCGAACCGTCCATAATTGGGATTTCGCCCTGTACCTTAACCAACAGGTTGCTGATACCGTAGCTGTGAAACACCGCAAGCAGATGCTCCACCGTGCCCACGGCATAGCCCTTGGAGCGCAGCGACGTGGCATAGCCCGTGGAACCGACGTAATCAAGATGGGCGGGCACGGTGACATCGCCTGAAATTCCGGTGAACATCACGCCGCTGTCGGGCGGCAAAGGATGCAGGATGAGTCCGGTCTTCACCCCCGAATGGAGCCCTTGGCCGGAAAGCACCACGCTTTTTTTGAGAGTTCGCTGCTTAATCGGCGGCGTCCCGTGGCCGTTGACGGCCGCCTTGTCCGGTTTCGCCGCTCTGCTGCGGCCCGGCTTTTTTTTTCGCGCCTGAGCCGCCGGCGTTTCTCCCAAGGCCCGCTGCACTGTGGACAACAACCCATCGAGAGACACCGGCTTTTCGATAAAGTCGAATGCTCCAAACTTGGTCGCCGTCACCGCGGTGTGAATATTGCCATGTCCCGACACCATCACGACGTTGACATCCGGCTCCCGGGTCTTAATTTCCCGGAGCAGTCCGATGCCGTCAACCTGCGGCATCCAAATATCGAGGAGCACGAGCTCGGGCCGTTCGGCCTTGATCATATCCAGAACTCGGCTCCCGTCCGCCGTATCGAAGACCCGGTAGCCTTCGTCGGTCAGAACTTCCCGCACGGAATCCCGCACGCCGTCTTCGTCGTCCACGATCAAAATCGTTTTCTGCACTAACAACTCGTCCAACGAAACCTCCTTAAGCGAACCTACGAGTGCGCCGCCTGTCGCGGCAGCGCGCCGGCGGCGGTATCCGGAACCGGCAACTCGATGCTAATGCGCGTTCCCTGAGGCTCGTTGGCCAGCGCCCGCACATAGCCATGATGATCCTCGACGATCTGGCTAACAATCGTCAACCCCAAACCGGTGCCGTTTTCCTTGGTTGAAAAATACGGTTCGAAAACCTTCGAGCGCACCTCCGGTGCCAGGCCGCAACCGTTGTCGGCCACGTCCAGTGTCACCACGCCCCGGGCGCGATCGTAAGTCGTCGAAACCTTGACTTTGCCGCCGCCGTTGACCGCCGTCACGGCATTGTCCAACAGGTTGATCAGCACGCGCTTGATCTGGTCCCGGTCCAGCTCCAGCGGCGGAAGCAAGTCACCGCGAAACTCAAACTGGATGCCGTTGTGTCCTTCTTTGAACAGGAATAGGGCCTCGCTGACGATTTCGTTCAAATCGTTGGCGGCAAGCTGAGCCGAAGGCAAGCGCGCGAACTGCGAGAATTCGTTGACGAGACTCTTGAGTTCGTCGACCTGCTGAATGATCGTGCTCGTGCATTTGTCCAGGATACCGCCGTCGCCTTCCAGCATCTTAGCATAACGCTTGCGCAAGCGCTCCGCCGACAACTGAATCGGTGTCAGGGGATTCTTGATCTCATGGGCGATGCGCCGGGCAACCTCGCGCCACGCTTCCATTCTCTGCACTTTTTGGATTTGCGTGATGTCTTCGAGAAACACCATCACGCCCAGGGTGGAACCGTCGTCGTCGCGCAGCGTCGCCGCGCTGGCCACCACCGTGCGGAGCCGATCCTCCAGCGAGATCTTGAGCTCTTGCTGGACGCTTTCATGGATCTTGACGCTGTCGACGATGTCCTGGATGCCGCGGAGCGCCTCCGAGTAAAAAACCTGCCGATAATTCCGCCCCACGGCGGCGGCGGTCTTCACCCCCAGCATCTGTTCCGCCGCCTTGTTCCAAGTCGTGATGATACCGTCCGGATCCACCGAGACCACGCCCGCCGCAATGTTGGCGAGCACCGTCTCGACCACCCGGCCGCGCCGCTCCAGTTCAAGCTTGATCTGCTTGAGGTCCCCGGTCATCTGATTGAAGGAATTCATCAATACGCCGATCTCGTCGTCACCGCCGGCCTCGATCTTGTAATCCCAGTTGCCCTGGGCCACCTCGTGGGTCCCTTCGGCGAGCTTTTGGATCGGCACGGTGATATCTCGCGAAAGGTAGATGCCGCACCAGGTCGCGGCGAAAATAATCACCAGCGTGATCAGCAAGAGCGTCAGAATGTAACTGTTTTTAACGGGGGTCTTTAGAAAGGAGAGATATTTATACTGTTCATAGGACTGCGAGATTTGCAATGCGCGCTTGGCGATGCTTTTCGGCACGAAGTAATCGACCACCACCACGCCCCAGATGCGCTTTTGCTGGGCATAAATCGGCACGCCGCCGCGAATCACGTCGGCGTCGCCGAATTCCTGCGTGCGCGTGACCTCGAGGCCGCGAAGCGCTCGGGTCAAGAATTCCGCTTCGGGCTTGAGGGTTGCCTCCGTGGGAACTTGCTGATTGATCGCCACCACCAAAGGCCGGCCGTCGGGCAAAAAAATCTCCACCGTCCCGAGATTGTATTCTTGCTGTTTGCGCTGCACGAACTCCCTGAGCTCGGCGATGCGCCGGGGCTCGTAGAGCCCCTCCGCCGTGATCCACTGGCTCAACTGCCGGGCATAAAAAAGCGCGTTGTTGGCGGAGTTCTGGTAATAGGTTTGGCCGATCTCCAGAGAGCCTTGCAGCGCGCTTTCCACTTTTGCATCAAACCAGCGATCGAAGGAGCGGGTCAGCAAGCCGCCGGCGATCGCAAACAACAGGACGCTCGGGACCAAGGACAAGCCGATAAAGGCCAAGACCAGCCGGACTTGCAGGCGGGACCCGAGGATGCGCCGCTTGCGTTCGAAGACGAGCTTCACCAAATTCCGCACCACCAAAAAAACCAACAGGATGAGCAGAATAATGTTGATATTGATGAGCAGGAAAAAAAGAATATTGCCGCCGAGGGAATACTCCGGCGAAGCATCGGGCAGCTGGACTTCGAAAAAGATCAGCGCCGCGAGCATCAGACCGGCAACGAGGATGACGAGACCTTCGCGTTTGCGGCGCTTGGCTTCCTCCAACTTGCGGGATTCTTCAACGGAATTGGCGGGGTAATCTGCGTCCATCAGCTTTGCCTGGCCATGAGGGCTAACAACCTGAAAAAGTTTACCTTCTAAAGAAATAAAGGACAAGCGAGACAACCGCGCTGATCACGATGCAGGTCGTCAGCGGAAAATAAAAAGTAAAACGGCCCCGTTGGATGGTGATATCGCCGGGCAAATGGCCGAGGCCGGGAATCTTGCCCATAAAGGAGACCACCAGGCCGAGGACGACCAGCAAAACACCCAGGTAGATAAGAGTTTTACCGAAGCCCGTCATGAAACCATCGTCCTTTGCACCGAGCGACCCAGGCGCGCGGCGGCGCGCGGCGCTCAAAACAGCTTCTGTTGTTTTCTGGAGTCCCTGTCCGCCGGCGTGTTCAACGTTCGTCCAAAGTGCTCGCAAGCCAAGAGAGTCGCCACCCGGCCCCGCGGCGTGCGCTGCAGAAAGCCGGCTTGAATCAGAAACGGCTCGTAAACGTCTTCGATGGTGTCCCTTTCTTCGCCGATGGCCGCGGCCAAGGTCTCGACGCCCACCGGACCGCCGCCGAATTTGTCCATCAAAGTGAGCAGCAGCAGGGTATCCATCTTGTCCAGTCCCAATCGGTCGACCTCCAGACTTTGCAGTGCTTCATCGGTCACGGACTTGGTAATTCTGCCGTCGGCTTTGACCTGGGCGTAGTCGCGCACCCGGCGCAACAGCCGATTGGCGATCCGCGGCGTGCCGCGGGAACGCGACGCGATCTCGGCGATGCCCTCCTCTTCCGCGGGCACGTTGAGAATCGCCGCCGAGCGTTTGAGAATGCGCGTCAGCGCGCCGGTATCGTAGAAATCGAGGCGAAAAATCTGTCCGAAGCGGTCGCGCAGCGGCGAGGTCAAAAGCCCCGAGCGGGTGGTCGCGCCGATCAGCGTGAAGCGCTTGAGGGCGAGTTTTATCGAGCGCGCCGCGGGACCCTGGCCAATCATGATATCGATTTCGTAATCCTCCATCGCCGGATAGAGAACTTCTTCCACCACGTGGCTGAGGCGGTGGATCTCGTCGATGAACAGCACGTCGCCCTCTTCCAGATTGGTCAGCAGCG
Organism: uncultured Syntrophobacter sp.; assembly: GCA_964539925.1. Lineage (GTDB taxonomy): Bacteria > Desulfobacterota > Binatia > UBA9968 > UBA9968 > DP-20. Next base: position 76,104 of record CAZILB010000001.1, read on the forward strand.
CCGCCAGATCGCCGGGACGCTCCACCACCGGGCCGGAGGTGGCTTTGATGTTCACGCCCATTTCGCGGGCTATGATATAGGCCAGCGAAGTCTTTCCCAATCCCGGCGGCCCATGAAAGAGAATATGGTCGAGCACGTCGCGGCGCCCCCGCGCTGCGGCAATGGAGACCTTGAGATTCTCTATGACCTGTTCCTGCCCGACGTACTCGTCGAAGCCGCGCGGCCGCAGATTGATCTCGTAACTGAGATCCTCTTCGGTCTTGTTGCCGTCGATCATAAGCGCTTACCCCTCGGCTGTCCGGTTTGCCGTCATGTCATTGGCTCATCCGGCGCAGCGACTCCTTCAGCACCCCTTCGAGGGACGATTGTCCTTGCTTGACCACGGCGCGAACGGTGCTCTCCGACTCCGTCTTGCGATAGCCGAGATTGACCAGCGCGGAAACCGCGTCTTGCATTAACTGGGAATCGCCTTCCGCCGCTGCGCTCGCCGCGGCGCCGGAAGGCAAAGCCAAGAATCTATCCTTGAGTTCGACGATCATACGCTCGGCAAGCTTCCTACCCACGCCGGGAATGGCGACCAGCCGCACCTGATCTCCCGTTCTCAACGCCCGGGCCAGATCCTCGGCCGCGATGCCGGACAAAATGTTCAAGGCCAAGCGCGGGCCGATTCCAGACACGGCGGTCAACAGCGTGAATATTTCCTTCTCGGCGCCATCCTGAAATCCGAAAAGCTGCAAAGCATCTTCGCGCACATGGGTGTAGATCTGCAAGCTCACCCGGGCGCCGAGGTCCGGCAGGCGATAAAAAACGTTGAGCGGAATAAAGACCTGGTAACCGACGCCGTTGACATCGACGACGACCTCGCCGGGGACTTTGTGCGCTAGAGTGCCGCTGATATGCGCGATCACGTTGGGACTTGAGGCGATGTTGGGCGCTTGAAACCGAGCGCTATCGCTTTGCCGCCGGTTCGGCGTAGTTGCGCCAGCTCGCTCTGGCCGCAAGGCGGCTCACCGCGACGCCGGTCTGGGTTTGAAACGCCTTGCGGTGGATATGGCAAATCGCCGCGGCCAGTGCGTCGGCGGCGTCGGGGCGAAGCGCGCCGCGCACTCCGAGCAAGGCGCTCACCATCTTTTGGATTTGTTCCTTGGTCGCATGGCCGTAACCCACGACGCCGGCCTTGATTTCCGTCGCCGAATATTCGGATACCGCGACTTGATTCTCCGCCGCCGCCAACAGCGCCACACCGCGCGCCTGGCCCAGCTTTAGAGCGCTTTGCACGTTGCGCGAAAAAAACACCTTCTCCAGACTGACCGTGCCGGGCCGATAGCGCCGAATCACGCCGTCGATACCGCGGTAAATCTGTTTCATGCGCTCGGCCTGTCCGCTGGCGGCCGAAGTGGCGATCACGCCGTGGGCGAGGTGACGCAGCCGGTTTCCTTCCAGCTCGATCACGCCCCAGCCCGTAAAGATCGACCCCGGATCGATGCCGAGAATGACTTCGCGCGGGCTCCGCTGCGCGCTATTCTTCGGCGCGGCGGTCACTGGCTCAACTCGCCTTCTCCATCAATTCGGTCGGAATGTTGAAATTGGCCGACACGCTCTGGACGTCGTCGTGATCTTCCAGTTCCTCGGTGAGCTTCAAAATTTGTTCGACATGCTTGGCCTCGACATCGACGGTGTTCTTCGGCATCAAAGCCACCTGGGCACTTGCCACGGCGATTTTTTCCTGGTCCAGGCGCTCTTTGACCGTGGCGAAATCTTCCGGCGGAGTCACCACTTCAAAGATGTCCTCCTCGTCGCGCACATCCTCGGCGCCGGCGTCGAGCACGACGCTCATGAGGCGATCCTCGTCCACCTGGGACTTCTCGACGGCAATCAGCCCTTTTTTGTCGAACATCCAAGCGACACAACCCGTTTCACCCATATTGCCGCCGTGTTTAGAGAACAGCCGGCGGATCTCCGATACGGTGCGATTCTTATTGTCGGTCAAAACCTGCGCGATGATCGCCGCGCCGCCCGGACCGTAGCCTTCGTATTGAACCTCTTCGTAGGTCACACCTTCCAGCTCGCCGGTGCCCTTCTTGATGGCGCGCTCGATATTGTCGTTGGGCATGCTGTTGCCGCGCGCCGTCAACACCGCCGTCCGCAGACGCGGGTTGGCATTGATATCGCCGCCGCCCATACGTGCCGCCACGGTGATTTCCTTGATGAGCTTGGTGAAGACCTTACCCTTCTTGGCGTCCTTGGCGGCCTTCTTGTGCTTGATTGTACTCCACTTCGAATGACCGGACATACCTGAAAACTCCCTGTTAAGTTGTCGGTAAACTAACACAAACGCCGCGCGGGGTAAACCTTGCCGGCAGCGCTTCGAGGCTTTACAGGGAATATCGATGGCAGTCTTTGTTCCGGCCGCCCTGCCGGCAAACGCATGTTCGCAAAGCCGCCCGCGCCATCGCTCGAATTTTGATCGCTGCGCTTTTTAATCTTAGTGCTTTCCGCTATAATTCGCGGCCAACGGTACGAAAGAATGAATTGCATCAAGCGACAACGACTTCGAGCGATGACGCGCCGAAAGGGATGGCTAGCCCTTTTCGCTTTTTTCTTTCTATTCGGCTGTGCCGTGGCTCCATCGCGCGTCCGGCTGCCGCAGCCGGCCCCGGCAGTTCGGCTTAGCCAAACCGGCGTCGCCTCTTGGTACGGTCCTGGTTTCCATGGCAAAGCCACCGCCAGCGGTGAGGTGTACAATCAGAACGATCTCACCGCGGCGCACCAGACCTTGCCCCTCGGCACCCGCGTCATGGTCATCAATCTCGAAAACGGCAAAACCACGCAGGTTCTGATCAACGACCGCGGCCCCTTCGCCAAGGGTCGAATCATCGACCTTTCCTTCACCGCGGCGCAATCCATCGACATGATCAGACCCGGCACGGCCTGGGTTCGCGTCGATGTGCTCGAGACCCCGATACCCATCCAGTCGATCCGCGATTCCCTGGATTACACGCTCCAATTGGGCTCCTTTTCTCAGTTGGAAAACGCCCAGCAATTGCGCGAGCGCCTGGCCGGATCATTCGCCGATGTGCGCATTTCACCGCTGCAATCCGGCGGGGCCACTTACTATCGAGTCCAGCTGGGCTCGTTTATGGACCGCGCCGCGGCTGAAGAACAAGCGCGGGATGTCGCCCAAGCGGGCTACTCCGTTATCATCATGGAGAAATAGCGGTGTGTCAGAGGAATATAATAAGTCATTTGGCAGGATCTCGAAACCGACCCGGCACCAACGGGGGCGTCCTTTTGATTCGTCCAAGCGGCCCGGTCAGCGGTCGCCGACGAGCAGATAGCGGCCGCCCTCCCGTTTGACACGCCCCTCGCGCATTAATTTTTCCAGATGTGCCTGGACGGAGAACTCAGCGACCCGTTTAAGCGCCGCCGACACGTCCACATAGATCATCTCGGTGATGTCCCCGATGGTGTTTCGCCCGGTGCTGAGCGCCGCGATCACTTGCTGCTCCCTCTCCAGCCGATGCTTGATATACTCGTGGATCTTGGCTTGGGGTTTGCCGATTAACGGTCCATGGCCCGGCAAGATCAAGCTAATATCGAATCCGAGCAACCGCTCCAAGGATTGCAAGTAATCGGTCATGTTGCCGTCGGGCGGGCGGATCACGGCAGTGCCGAAGCCGAGGATGTTGTCGCCGCTGAACAAGACTTTGTCGCCGCCTTCGTAGAAGCAGCAGTGGCCCGACTCGTGACCCGGCGTGTGCAATACGTGCAATTCGCCGCCGCCAAACGCGATCCGATCGTTGTCGTCGTAGTGAAAATCCTCGCCGCCAAGATAGCCTTTGCGCGAGCGGTGTATACCGAGCTTGGCGCCGGTGCGTTTTCTCAGCGCCAGCGCCCCGCCGCAGTGATCGGCATGAATATGAGTGAGCAGAATTTTTTCGATCTTTTTCGCCCCCATGGCCTCGACCTGCTCGATGATACCGTCCAGATTGGAATCGGCGCCGAGCGCCACGTCGATGACCAGGACGTTTTCCTTGCCGACGACGTACTGATTGGTCCCCTGGAGCGTCATGATACCGGGGTTATGAGCGGTAAACTTGCCGATATGGGCGGGTGTTGCCATGTTTAAAGGCCTTTCAGCCGCGTTGACCTTAGCGCGGAATAATCGCGGGCCTGCGGCGAAAAGCGCCAGCGAAATCTTTCCGAGCGTCGCCAACGCTTCCCGACGATTCATACAAAAGCATGAAGGCGAAGGGATGAAGGATGAAAGAAGATAGATATTCTCACAATTTTATTTCATCCTTCCGCCTTTATCCTTCATCCTTTCATTTAGTTCTGCAGCAACTGCCGCAACACATATTCGAGAATCCCGCCGTGGCGGTAATAGTCCAATTCCGCCGGCGTGTCGATGCGGCAGATCGCCTGGAACTCGGCGGTTTTGCCATCGTCCGCCGTTGCCCTGACAGTAAGCACCTGGCGCAGTTGCAATCCCGGGCCAATGCCGAGAATGTCGAACTTCTCAAAACCCGTGAGGTTGTGAGTCTGCAAATTTTCGCCCGGCTTGAATACCAGCGGCACGATGCCCATGCCGATCAAGTTGCTGCGATGAATGCGCTCGAAACTCTCCGCGATCACCGCTTTGATCCCCAAGAGCCGCGGTCCCTTGGCGGCCCAATCGCGCGACGAGCCGGTGCCGTATTCTTTGCCTGCGATCACCACCAGCGGCATGCCTTCTTTTTGGTACTGCATCGACGCGTCGTAGATCGACATCTGTTTTTTGTCCGGCAAGTGAACCGTCACGCCGCCTTCGGTGCCCGGCGCCAAGAAGTTCTTCAGGCGAATATTGGCGAAGGTGCCGCGCATCATCACTTCATGATTACCGCGCCGCGCGCCGTACTGGTTATAGTCTTTCGGCAGCACGTCGTTGTTGGTGAGATAACGCGCCGCCGGGCCGTTTTTTTCGATGGCCCCCGCCGGCGAGATGTGATCGGTCGTTACCGAGTCGCCGAGCAGTGCCAGCACGCGCGCGCCGGTGATCGGCCTCGGCTCGCCCGGCGTCTTGGTCATGCCCTCGAAATAGGGCGCTTCGCGCACATAGGTCGACTGCGAGTCCCATTTGAAAAGCTCGCCGCGCGGCACCGGCATTCCGTTCCAGCGCTCATCGCCCTCGGTAGCCTTGCTATATTCCTTTTTGAACATCTCCGAGCGCACCGATCGGCGCATGGTGTCGTTGACCTCTTGCGGCGACGGCCAGATATCTTTCAAGTAAACCGGCTTGCCCTGCGCGTCGTTACCGAGCGGATCGTTATACAGGTCCACGTCCATGCTGCCGGCCAGCGCATACGCGACGACCAGCGGAGGCGAAGCCAGATAGTTAGCCCGCACTTGGGCGTGGATACGCCCTTCGAAATTACGGTTGCCGGACAAAACCGCGGTGGCGACCAGATCGCCTTCTTGAATGCCGTTGGCAACCGCTTCCGGCAGGGGACCGCTGTTGCCGATGCAAGTCGTGCAGCCGTACCCGACCAGATGAAAACCGATCTTTTCGAGATGGGACAACAGGCCGCTGTCCTGCAAATACGCCGTGACGACTTTCGATCCCGGCGCCAGGCTGGTCTTCACCCACGGTTTGCGCGTCAAACCCTTCTCGGCCGCTTTCTTGGCGAGCAAGCCCGCGCCGATCAGCACCGAAGGATTGGAGGTGTTGGTACAGCTGGTGATCGCGGCGATTACCACTGAACCATGTTTGAGTTCCACGCGATCGCCGTTCATTTGCACGGCGACCCGTTTGTCGGCGCTGCCGCTCTTCATCAGCGACGGCAAAGCGTCATTGAACGCCTTTTTGCTTTCGGTCAGAGGCACGCGATCCTGGGGCCGGCGCGGCCCGGCCAAACTCGGCACCACCGTCGCCAGATCGAGTTCCAAAGTATCGCTGAACATGGGCTCGGGCGAGGCGTCGGTGCGGAACATACCCTGTTCCTTGGCGTAGGCCTCGACCAGTTGAATCTGATGCGGGTCGCGTCCGGTCAATTCCAGGTAGCGCAGGGTTTCGTCATCCACCGGGAAGTAACCGATGGTCGCACCGTATTCCGGCCCCATGTTGCCGATGGTCGCCCGGTCGGCAAGGCTCAAACTGGAAAGCCCCGGACCGTAAAACTCGACGAATTTTTCCACCACGCCCTTCTTGCGCAGCATCTGCACGACAGTGAGCACGAGGTCCGTGGCGGTGGCTCCTTCGGGCAAACGGCCGTAAAGCTTAAATCCGATCACTTCGGGCGCAAGCATGATGATCGGCTGGCCGAGCAGCGCCGCCTCGGCCTCGATGCCGCCCACGCCCCAGCCCACGACCCCCAGGCCGTTGATCATCGTCGTGTGCGAATCGGTGCCGACAACGGTGTCGGGATAGGCGAATTGCGCGCCGTCCTTCTTTGTGCGAAAGACCACCGGCGCCAGGTATTCGAGATTCACTTGGTGGCAGATACCGGTGTCGGGCGGTATCAACCGGAAGTTGTCGAAAGCGGTCTGACCCCAGCGTAAGAATGCGTAGCGCTCGACATTGCGTTCGAATTCGATCTCGGAATTTTTATGGAACGCGTCCGCCGAGCCGAAAAAATCCACCTGCACCGAGTGGTCGATGACCAGATCCACCGGCACCAGCGGATTGATCTTCTTCGGATCCCCGCCGAGCCGCTTCATCGCTTCGCGCATGGCGGCCAAATCGACGACGGCCGGCACGCCGGTCAGATCCTGCATCAACACCCGCGCCGGCATGAAAGCAATTTCCTTATCCGGTTTGGCTTTCGGGTCCCAGTTGGCCAAGGCCCCGATGTCGGCCTGGTTGACGTGATGGTTGTCTTCCTGCCGGAGCAAATTTTCGAGCAACACTTTCAAAGAGACCGGCAAACGGGCGACGTTATTGAAACCCGCCTTCTCCAGCTGATCGAGCCGGAAGATATCGTAGCTCTCGCCGCCGACTTTGAGCGCCTTGCGGGCGCCGAAACTGTCCACATACTTCTGTGCCATGGATTGCTCCTTACGTATTGAGAAGATCGCCTTATTTTGTAGCTAGGGAGCGGCTATAAAGCAACAGATGGAAACCGTCGACCTCTGCCGCGTTCAACGCACGCGGTGAAAGAGTTGGCCGCCGTCGCCGGTACGCGATCGAGCGCGGCTTGAACTTACGCCGCGTTCTCGGTTATGGTCCAGCACCGGTCCCAAAATCTCAGTCCAATTGACGATTGGAGGAGCCCATGCCTATCGCACAAGTACGCGGCGTCAACCTCAACTATAAAATCATCGGCGATCACGGGCCCTGGGTCGCGCTATCGCCGGGAGGGCGGCGCGACATCAGCGGCATCGAACTTCTCGCCGCGGCGCTGGCCGATGAAGGCCATCGCGTCGTCGTTTTTGACCGGCGCAACTGCGGCGCCTCTGATGTGGTCATCGACGGCACGGACTCCGAATACGAAATCTGGGCGGACGATCTGCACGAGTTGCTCAGGCAGCTCGATGCCTTGCCCGCCGTCGTCGGCGGCAGCTCGTCGGGCTGCCGCACTTCGCTCCTATTCGCCTTGCGCCATCCCGAGGCGGTTCGCGCCTTGCTTCTGTGGCGCGTCACCGGCGGCCGCTTTGCGTGCGACCGCCTGGCGCAGGAGTATTACGGCCAGTACATCGAGGCGGCGCAACAAGGCGGCATGGCGGCAGTGTGCGAGATGGAGCACTGGAAGGAGCGCATCCAGGCAAG
>CAZILB010000002.1:0-65131 GCA_964539925.1 uncultured Syntrophobacter sp.
GCCACCTGACTCTGGATCAGGCGATTGAAGGTTCGAGTCCTTCCTCCTCAGCCAAGGTCCCATCGTCTAGCGGTTAGGACACCGGCCTCTCACGTCGGGAACACGGGTTCGATTCCCGTTGGGACCACCATTGGCATCTCTTCTACAAAAGCGTCTTGCTGTTTTGCGCCGCAACTTCGGCAAGCCTTCAGCCCCTATCGGACTGCCCCAAATGTCAAAATGGTGTATAACCTCTGCGTTCATCGTGCCAGAGATTCAGTGAATGGCGAGGGAATTTACGATAAATTTCATCGGCCGGACCCCGATCGAACAAAAGTTACGCAGTAAAGCGGGGATCCGACCGTAAGTAACTTTCATTTCGGGCGCGAAAACGATTCAGCGATTTAACTCCCGGTTTTGAGCCGCGAATGCTTTTCGCCACGACTTTTCGCGCCTTTCGCCACCGCGATTACTTGATCTTTTGGTGCGGCCTCCTGCTCGGCCACACTGGCACCTTGATTCAAACCACGGCGCAAAGCTGGTTGATTTTTCAATTGACCAACTCGCCCTTTTATCTGGGACTCGAAGGGCTCTGTCTCGGCTTGCCTCGGGTGCTGTTTTCCGCGGTCGGCGGCGCCGTGGTCGATCGCTACGACCGCAAGAAGATCTTCATCATCACCCAGAGCGTTTTTTTTCTCATGGCGCTGTTCATCGGCGTGATGGATCACCTGGGCGCGATCCGCGTCTGGCATCTTTTGCTGGTCTCCGCACTCACCGGATTCTTCGTGTCCTTCGAGCAACCGGTGCGCCAATCGATTCTGCATTATCTCGTGCCTAAGGCCGATCTGCCCAACGCAGTGACGCTCTATCAAATGGTCTTTAACGGCTCCATGCTGTTCGGCCCCGCCATCGGCGGCCTGCTGATTCCGTGGATCGACACCAAAGGCTGTTTCTTCGTCGCTACCGCGGGAAATCTGATCGTGCTCGCAACCATCTTCATGATCCGTATTCCCAGAGCGAAACCTCCGGCGACCAGGAAAAGCCTCACGCGCGACACTGTCGAAGGACTTTCACTGGCGTGGAACACGCCGATCTTTCTTTCGCTTTTTACGGTTCTCGGCGTTGTCACCTTCTGCACCAAGCCCTATACCCAGTTCATGCCCGTGTTCGCCCGCGATATTCTGGAAGTCGGCGCGCCGGGCCTCGGCCTGTTGCTCATGGCGCCCGGGGCCGGCGCAATACTTGGCGGCCTCACCCTGGCGTCGGTGCGCCGCTTTCCCAGACCCCATCGCCTGCTCTTCGCTCTCGCCGCGGGCTTCGCCTCGGCGATTGTCTTGTTCGCACTGTCGCGCACTTTTCCCCTGTCGCTCGTGTTTCTCTTCGCCGCCGGCGCGTTTCAGACCACCTTCCTGTCCTTTACTGCGACGCTATTGCAGCTTCACGCCGACGAAACCAACCGCGGCCGCATCATGTCGCTGTTCGGCCTGATCAATCGCGGCCTCGGACCGATGGGCAGTTTTCCCTTCGGCTTGGTGGCCACCGCCATCGGCGCTCCCTGGACCGTCGCCGGCTGCGGATTTTTAACCGCGTCCGCGGTTGCCTATATCGTCCTTTACCGCTCACCGCTGAGGCGCGTGAAATCGGTGGGTGAAACCTGATGACAAGGAGGACGACCGACCGCTTGTCGCTTCAGGGAAGTGAATTGACGAGTGCTCGCGGCCGAATACAAAACAATAAAGTTCTGAGACGGCAGAGGCAAAACCTTCCCTTAATGATTCAAGGCAGGCATTGCCAAATTGTAAAGCTATCCTGTGCAGAAGTGCGAATTTGCTCGGGCTGGGCGCGCCGGCTTCAGATCTTCCCCTGCGAGCGCAGGTGGTCGATGCGCTGGCGGATGATTTCGCCCAAATCTGAAGTCGGCAGACCGTCGGGCACCTGGATCGATTCCGCGCCCAGTTGAACCAGTTTTTCATTCAGGCTGTAAAGCCCGGAGCGAATGCGGTCATAATCTTGCAGATACTGCCGGCAGGCAAGAATATTGTCGTCGATCTCTTCAAGGCATTTGGCCAGCCGGCGGCTCTCTTGGCTGAAGGACTGTCGCAAGTGATCGATGTTCGCCTGGATGATTTGCTCTTCCACGGGCCGTATCTGCTTGGCGATTTCGCTTTTCATGTCCTGGAGAGCCTGCAGCAGGCGCTCGTAAGATTGTTCCTCTCTCATAAGATCCTCCGGCATTTGTAATCTCGGTTCGCGCGTTGAAAGGTAGTGCTGCGCCAGAGACTCCGACACTCTCTTCCTGATCAGCATCAAGGCCGCCTGCGTATCGCGGATCCGGTCATCGAGACACGAATCATCGGCGATCAGATGGACCAGCTTTTCGACCGGACCTCGTGCGAGGGTCATAGCTCTCTCCGCGGGAATTCCGACTCTTCGCCATGCAAATCGGCACAAATTGCATCATCGTTCCCGTATTTCTTATTCAGTTTGGCGGGAAACTGCAAGAACGTGAGCAACGGGGTAATTTGAAGAATTGTTTACGATCCGGGATCGCGATTACGAGGGAATTTTTGTCCTGAAATGAGCCTCCATGGACAACAATGTCCATTGGAGGAGGACAGCGCGCTCACCCCTTATCCGGCTTGCCCTGCTCGCCGAGCTGGCGCTTCCAGCCGAGCGTGCGCGCCTTCGCGCCGATCTCTTCGGCCTCTGCGATCATGCCCTTTCGCTGGTAGAAAATCGACAGGCTGGTGTAGGCCAACTCGTCTTCGGGAGCCGCCTCGACCAACTTTTTGCCGACTTCTATGGCCTGATCGAGTTTTTCCTGGTGCGCGTAGGTCATCGCCAGCGCATGCAGCGCGTCAGCATAGGCGGGGTCCAGGGCGAGCGCTCGCTCATAGGCGGCGACCGCTTCGTCGAGCTGGTTTTGGGCGAAGTATTCCATCCCTTGGTTGTAATGGTCTTCTTTGCTCATGGAACAATCAGCGGACTTTCACGTTTCGGTCGGAATTGTCTTCGGATGGAGTATATGAAGCCCGGCCGCTTTGGGCCTCTTCCGAACGGCATTGCTGCAGAAGAATTTTCTTCAGCATCGCCGGATTGACCGGCTTCTTGAATATCACGCCCTGCAACCCTTGCAGGCAACTGCGCTTGATAATGTGATCCTTGTCGTAATTAAACGCCGTCATCAAAACCACGGGCAGCTCGGGAGTGGCGTTTTTCACCGTCTGATAGAGCTCGTAGCCGTCCATGTCGGGCATGACGACGTCGCTCAATACAAGATCAAATTTCTCACGCCGCAAATATTCCATGGCCGACACGCCGGACGCGGCGGTCTCGATGCAACAGCGCTCGGCCTCGAGCAGATCCTTGAGAGACTCGCAGATGCCGGCGTCGTCGTCCACGATCAAGACGCGCAGGCCGCTAAGAGGATACCGCTCGTCGTGCTTTGGTCGCTCGCAAGGCTTGGCGGCGCCGTCCACGTGAAGGTCGGTCATCATCTTGCCGTTCAAGTATTCCCTGGTTCCGTACTCGCCCTCTTCCGCCATCTGGCTGATTCGTCCGGTGATGTCCTGGATTTTTCTTACCTGGGAGGCTACCGATTCGAGCCGATCCGACTCGACGAGGTAGTCCTCGTCGTTGGCCACTCGATTGACATACTGGCTTAGCAACTCCACTTGGTTGACCAGCACCTCCAACGAATTGTTGATTTCATGGGAGACGCCGATGGCAATTTCGGCCAATGTCACCATTCGATCGCGCCGCCTGATAGCGCGGATATCTTTGGCGAAGCCGATCGAACCAACCTCACCGCCCTGTTCGTCGTAAATGATCGAAGCGGAGATCGCCACCGGTATTTCTTCGCCTTTTTTAGTCTTGAACACCGTCTCGAAATTTCGAATCCGCCCCTTGCCCTCGCCGGCCTCGGCGCGCATGGCGCTCATGACGCGGCGCGCTTCTTCCATGCTTGGATAGATTTCCAGCACGTTCTTGCCTAAAACCTCTTCGTAGGCGAAGTCGAGATTCTGGCGCGCGCCGTCGTTGTAGAAGGTAATCGTGCCCTGTCTATCAACCGCTATGATAATGTCAGGGCAACTCTCGACGAGCTTCTGAAAGTATTGAACAGGTAGGGCCATACGACCTTGCTGGTATCACACATCATAGTTCCAACGGCACCGCCAATGCAAGACCTGATCAATGCATCGCAGCCACCGGACCGTTTCGACAAACCGGGCGCTGAGCGAAAAAACTGAAGCGGCGGTCAACCGTAAACTCAAATCCCCAATCTCAGCTCGCCGGCCGCGCGTCGATAATCTTGAGTTCCACACTTGACGCGCCTTTCCATTGGTTTTCGCTCAGCCGATAGGCCACGTCGATTCGCTCGCCCGGCGCCCCTGGAAAAGCCTCGTCTACGCCGAAAATGACCCCCCCCACCATCTGGCCGCCCTGGCGCAACCGGAAACGCACTCCCGCCGAAAATACCTTGCGTTCGCAAACCTCGACGCCGGCCGTCATAAAGACCGGCTCGGGATTGCCAATGCCGTAGGGCTGCAACAGTTCCAGCTCGCGCAGTAGCGGCAGGCCGATATCCGCGAATTCGAGGGCCGCGTCGATTTCGAGCCGCGGCGCCAGATCGTGCGGCGACAGCAATTGCCGCGCCGCGTCTTCGAAAGATTCCGCGAAGCGCGTCAAGTTCTCCGGCTTGATCGACAGGCCGCCGGCAAACTCGTGGCCGCCGAACTTCTCGAGGCTGTCGGCGCAAAGCCTAAATCCCTCAACCATCGGAAAACCGCGGATGCTGCGCGCCGACCCCTTGCCCTCGCCTTGATGGAAACCGATGACCACCGTCGGACGGTGAAAGCGCTCGACGATGCGCGAAGCGACGATGCCGAGAACCCCGGGATGCCAGCCTTCTCCGGCAAGCACCAGTGAGTAACGTTTGCCGCCGCCGAACACCACTTCGGCTTGGGCCAAAGCCCACTGCAAGACTTCGGCTTCCAATCCGCGACGCTCCTGGTTGTGGTCGTTCAGTTCCCGGGCGATTCTCAGCGCCACGTCGGTGGAATCGGTAGTCAGCAATTCGACCACTTTGACGCCGTAGTCGACCCGGCCTGCGGCATTGATGCGCGGGCCCAGCCGAAACCCTACCTGTCCGGCGCTTACCGCGCCGGCGGGAATACCCGACACTTGCTTTAATGCGACGATACCCGGACGCACCGAGCCCGCCAACTCCGCGAGACCGCGGCGAATCAGTGTTCGATTGACGCCGGTCAAGGGCACCATATCGGCGATCGTGCCCAGAGCAACGATGTCGAGATAACGCCGAAGGTCGGGGGCGGATGCGCCAACAAACCAGCCCCGCTCGCGCAGCTTGGCGCGCAGGCCGATGACCAGGTAAAAAGCGAGACCGGCCGCGCAAAGCCCCTTGTCGGGAAACGAACAATCGCGCCGATGGGGATTGACAATGGCCACGGCGGGGGGTAGTTCTTCCGGCGGCTGATGATGGTCCACGACGACGACATCGAGTCCCATTTGATTCGCAACGGCTACTTCGCGGGCATTCGAAATGCCGCAATCGACGGTGATCACTAGATCGACGCCATTCTCCTTGAGCCGCGCGAGGCCGGTGCCATTGAGGCCGTAACCCTCTTCGATGCGATGGGGCACGTGATAGACCGGCTCGACGCCGATTTCGCGCAAAAAGGACACCAGCACCGAGGCTCCGGTGGTGCCGTCGACGTCGTAGTCGCCCCAGACGCCGATTCGCTCTTTGTTTTGGATCGCTGCGACGATGCGCCGCACCGCGGCCTCCATACCCGCCATCTCGAAGGGCGAGGGCAAATCCCGGCTCAGGCTGGAGGAAAGATAGCGCCGCGCCGGGCCGACATCACCGTAACCGCGCAGCGCGATGAGGTGCGCGAGCAAAGGCGAGATTTTCAACTGTTCGGCGTGATGCCCCGCCTTGTTCTCGGCGGCTTCTTTGAGGATCCAGCGCCGGACAAGCTCACTCGGCATCGGGCCAACACCTGTCTCGTTGTGCGCGATTTGCCGTCATCGCCGTAAGCTGCCGCCCCACATGAGAATGACCGGGCTGGCGATGAAGATCGTCGAATAGACACCGGAAACGAAACCCACCAGCAAAGCAAAGGCAAATGGCCTGATCACCGGACCGCCCAAGATATAAAGCGCCAACAGCACCATCAGAGCCGTACCCGTGGTCAGGATGGTTCGGCTCAAAGTTTCGTTGATGCTGGTATTCACGATGTTTTCCAGCGATTCCCTGCGAATCTTTCTCAGGTTCTCGCGAATACGGTCGCAAATCACCACAGTATCATTGACCGAAAACCCGACGACCGTCAGCAAAGCTGCAACCACGGTAAGGTCAAATTCGTAATTGGCCAACATCAATGCCCCGACGGTGATTAAAAGATCGTGGACCAGTGCGATCACGGCGCCGATAGCGAAATTTAAGCCGAACCGCGCGCCGAAGGCCGAGCCGAAGCGAATCCAGATATACACGCCCATCATGATCGTTGCTGCAATGACCGACATGGTGCCGCGGAAACGTAAATCTTCTCCGACTTTCGGGCCGACGTATTCCACCCGACGTACTTCGAATCGATCGGCGCCGAAGCGGTCGGTGAGCGTCGTTTTGATTTGCTCGTTCAACGTGGCGATATCGAGTCCGACCTTCTCCACCCGTATGAGGTATTCGTTGGCTCCTTCCTGGCCGAAATCTTGAATCACGCTGCCGCCCAGTTGGACGGTATCGAGCGCCTGGCGGATATCTTGACTAGTGGTCCTCTCGGCAAATCTCAATTGAACCAGCGTGCCGCCGGCGAAATCGACGCCCAGTCTTGGACCCTGGATGAATAGAAATGCGAGCACCATCAAATTCGCCGCGGAAGAAAGAACCAAAGCGACTTTGCGGTAACGCGTAAACGGGATCTTGGTCCCCGGTTTAATCAGCTCCATACGCTCCCCTAGATACTGATCCGCTCCAACCTGCGCTTCATCAAGCGAAATTCGTAATGAGTTTTGGTTAGATAGACGGCTGTGATGACGGTGGAGAGAATGCCGATGCACAGGGTTACGGCAAAGCCCTTGATGGGTCCCGTGCCGAACTGGAACAGGATCACACCGGAAAGAAAAGTCGTGATGTTGGAATCCAGAATCGCCGGCAGCGCGTTTTGATAACCGGTTTCGATTGCCGAGCGCACCGCCCGCCCGGCTCTGAGTTCCTCGCGAATTCGTTCATTGATCAGAACGTTGGCGTCCACAGCCATGCCGACGGTCAGAACGATGCCGGCGATACCGGGCAGTGTCAGCACGGCCTGCAGTCCGGCCAAAAGCGCGACCAGGTAGAGAATATTAAAGACCAAGGCGACCACGGCCACCAGGCCGGCCCCTTTATAGTAAGCGACCATGAAGAGCACCACCAGGATGCCTCCAACGATAAACGACGTGATGCCCTGCTGAATGGAATCCTGACCCAGCGAGGGGCCGACGGTTCGCTCTTCGACAATCTCCACCGGTGCCGGCAACGCTCCGGCCCTGAGCACGATCGCCAGGTCGCGCGCTTCCCTCAAATCGAAACTCCCTGTAATCGACGCACGGCCGCCGCCGATACGTTCCTGAATCACCGGCGCCGAATAGACGTTGTTGTCGAGCACGATCGCCAGGCGCCGCCTCACGTTGGCGGCGGTGATCTGTTCAAAGACTTTCGCGCCGGAGCTGTTGAGAATCAGCTCGACATACGGCCCCTGCAACTGTTCGCTCGGCCGTACGCGCGCATCCTGAATATATTCGCCGGTCATCAGCGTGCGCGACTCCACGACGTAGGGAATCCTTTCTCCGGGAAATCCCCCCACGCCTCTGCCGGCTTGACCGTAGAGAATCTGGCGCCCCGGAGGCGGGCCGGTCTTGAGAGCCTGTTCCGCATCAACGCCGTCGTCCACCAGCTTGAATTCGAGCAACGCGGTCTTGCCGATGATATCCTTGGCCCGCTGCGGATCTTGAATGCCTGGAAGCTGGACGAGAATATCGTGCTGGCCGTGGCGCTGAATAATCGGTTCGCTGACGCCGAATTGATCGATGCGGTTACGGATCGTTTCCAGAGACTGGTCCACCGTATAATCGCGCAAAGAGCGGAATTCCTCTTTGCTGAGCGTCAGAAAGAAATCCGTCCCTCCCTCGACCGTCTGGGGCGTCTTGGCCTCCACCAGATTGCCGAAATCGCTTTTGAGAATTCCCCGCGCCCGCTCCGCCTGGTCCCCCGGCGCCTTCACCTGCAATAACGTCCCCTCGATACGCTCGACCGCGACACGGGCCAGGCCCCGCTCGCGCATCGTGGTAGCCAGCTCGCCGCGAATCCGCTCAATATGGTTTTCGATCGCGGTATCGACTTTGACCTCGAGCACCAGATGGCTACCGCCCTGAAGATCCAGGCCTAGATGAATTTTCTCCGTCGGCAAAAATGTTCCCCACCAACTCGGCAATGAGGGGACAAATGTGGGCACCACGAAAAACACGGCGAGAAAAGTGGCGATGCCGAACAAGGTGACTCGCGTAAGCACGGCCCGGCGCATGGGCTTAGTCCTTTCCTTCTTTGGCTGGTGTTTTCTCGGGAGTGATGACGGCGGAAATTTGCGGTCGGTGAACGCGGATTCGGACGTTCGGCGCAATCTCCAAAGTCACCACAGTTTCTTTTAAATCCACTATTTTACCGTAAATTCCACCGGAGGTCATGACCTCGTCGTTCCTTTTCAGCTTCGCGAGCAGCTCTTGATGCTGCTTGACCTTTCTTTGCTGCGGCCGGATCACCATGAAATACATGATGACGAAGATCAGAATAAACGGGAATATCGTCACCAGCGGTCCAGGCCCGGTCGCCCCCGGCGCCGCCTGGGCGAACGCAATATCGATCATGAATCCTCCTAAGTCTGTGACCTCACGGAGAGGCCTCAAGCCCGCTCGTATCCGGCCAGAGTTCGGACCGACCGGTGCGAATCGCTTCCCGACACTTATCCATGAGCCGGTGGTAAAAGTAAAGATTGTGCAGGCTGTTGAGCTGCGACGCCAGGATTTCACCGGCCAGATAGAGATGGCGTAAATAGGCTCGGGAAAAATTCCGGCAGCCGTAGCAAGCGCAATTTTCATCCAGCGGCCTGGTGTCGGCGGCGAATTCGGCGCGTTTGATGTTCACCTTGCCGCGCCAGGTAAACAAGGTGCCGTTGCGCGCATTGCGGGTCGGGATGACGCAATCGAACATATCGAAGCCGGCGCGTGCCGCCTTGACGATGTCCTGCGGCCGCCCCACGCCCATCAGGTAACGAAGCCGATCCGACGGCAGCAAACCGGCGGTGAAAAGCGCCATACGGTGCAGCGCTTCTTCGCCTTCGCCCACGCCCAATCCACCCACGGCGAACCCGTCAAACGGCATCGGGATCATTTCGACGGCGCACCAGCGGCGCAGATCTTCGAACAGACCGCCCTGGAGGATACCAAACATGAGTTGATCGGATTTCCGGCGCGCCCTCAAGCAACGCTCCGCCCAGCGCACGGTTCGCTCCGTCGAGGCCCTCACATAATCGCGCGCCGCGTCGTGCGGCACACATTCGTCGAGCACCATCGCGACATCGCTGCCCAAAGCCTCCTGGATGGCCACCGCCAATTCCGGCGTGAGCTGATGGTAAGAGCCGTCCAAGTGGGATTGAAAGCGTGCCCCCTCCTCCGAAATCTTGCGCCTGGCTGCCAAACTGAAGATCTGATAACCGCCGCTGTCGGTCAAGATCGGCCCGTCCCAAGCCATGAACCGATGTAAACCGCCGAGCTCGCGAATCAACTCATGACCCGGCCGCAGGAACAAATGATAGGTATTGGCGAGCAGAATCTGGCAGCCGAGATCTTTCAAATCCCGTGGCAGCATCGCCTTGACCGTCGCCTGTGTTCCCACAGGCATAAAACAGGGCGTTTCGATGGCGCCATGCGCGGTCGTCAGGCGACCGAGACGCGCATGGCTGCTAGAATCTTTCTTCACAACAGTGAAACAATCCCTCATGGCTGGATTGAGAAGATGGGAACCGCGCGGGACACCTGGTCCCGGCCGACGGACGGTTGAATCAAAAACGCTCAATCGCCGATCGCGTACTCTCTATCCTTTAGAATGACTATGCCCGACACCGGCATGCGCTTGCGCATGGAATTGACCGTATGACAACCCCTGTCGGCGAGCTGGCCGACTTTTAAAACCTGCTCCAGCGGCGCGGTGCTCTTAATCGTAAACACGTAGCTCAGCCCCTGGGCCCCATCGGCAAAATTTCTAAGCGGAAATTTGCCGCTTAAGTCGTAGGTCATGCGCAGATCCATCTCGAGATCATCGATCGTCACTTGCGCCTTGGCGGCAAAACGCTTCAACTGGCTGAACATGCAAAAGCCTATGGATGCAATAAAATATTGCAGCGGCGACGGCCCTTTTCCGGCCTGCTTTTTAAAGTTTTCGTCGTCACAGTAGACCCTGCAATCTGCGGGTTGTTCGAGCTTGACCAGCGCTTCGTTGAGGCGAACAACGGCGCGCTGCTGCAAGAGATAACCATCCCCGCCTTCGGATGGCCGCTCCCGCGCTTCTTCATAGACAACCCGAAGTTTTCCGAGATCTATGGTTCCCGGAACCGTGCACATGCGTCACTTGGCGCCGTGCAGCGCTTGGTAAATTTTTTCCGCTGTGATCGGCAGGCTCTTGATGCGCACGCCGCAGGCGTCTTCCACGGCATTGGCAATGGCCGCCGCCGTGGGTATATTGGCCGTCTCGCCGATCGGCATGCTGTTGTACGGCCCCGCGCCCTGCGGCTGCTCGGTGACCGACCCGCGAAACGACGGAATATCCTTGATGGTGGGCACCTTGTATTCCCCGAAATGCGTCGTCGCCACTTTGCCGTCGTTGACCACCACTTCTTCCATCAACGCATAGCCGATGCCGGTCATGCTGGCGCCTTCGATTTGCCCCTGATGCATCAACGGATTGAGCACCGTCCCGGTGTTATGTGTCGAGGTGAATCTCCTGAGGTCCACACGACCGGTTTCCGGGTCGACCTCCACTTCCGCAACCTGAACACACATCGATGCCGCATGAACCTTGGAACTATCGTTAAAACTTCCCTCCACCCGGATCGGCGCGCCGCTGGCTTTGACGATCTCGCCGTACGTGAGACGCCGCTCCATGCGCGGGTGAAGCGCCGCCCCTTTAGCAAGCGTGATCTGATCCACAGGCACGTCCATCTGTCTCGCCGCCTCCTGCTTGATCGCCTCCACCGCCTTGCGAGCGGCCTGGTAGCCCGCGTTGCCATAAACGCGCGTCGCGCGGCTGCCACCGACGCCGGTATCTTTCACGCCGCTCTGAGTGTCCAGTTGCTGAATCTTAATCTGGCTGAGCGGAATCTTGAGCTCTTCGGCGACGATTTCGCTCAAGACCGTGTAGGTGCCCGCTCCCTGATCCGCCATGGCGGAAGAAATGGTCGCCATCCCTTTGTCATCCAGCGAGATAGCCACCGTGCCGACACCGCCGGCTGCCGTCCACTGCACCAGAGCGATACCGCGACCGACGTTTTTCGGTTTTGGTTTCAAATAACCGGAATCCTCCAGCGCCTTCTCGAGGGTCTCATGGGTTTTTATGTAGCTGTACTCTTCGCCCGTCGGATCGATATCGCCGTCGTGCATGAAGTTTCTTTTGCGCAATTCGATCGGATCCATGGTCAGTCTTTTTGCGATCAGATCCATCTGGCTTTCGTTGGCGAAAAACCCCTGGGGGTCGCCGGGCGAGCGCATATGGCCGCAGGGGATCTTGTTCGTGTAGACCATATGTTCTTCGATCAACACATGCGGAATTCTGTAGGGCCCGGCGGAAAGGTGCGGCCCGTTGAGGAAAGCGTTGGGCTTAAACGCGCCGTAGGCGCCGCTGTCGAAAATAAAATTCATGTGATGGGCCACCAATGTGCCGTCTTTCTTGACGCCGGTTTTGACATGGATAATCGAGGCGTGCCGAGGATTGCCCGCGACAAACTCCTCCTCGTAGTCCATCACCAATTTAACCGGCCGACCGGCCTTCTTGGACAGGAGATACACCACGGCGAGATCCATGAAGTCGCCTTTGCCGCCGAAATCGCCGCCGATATAAACGGGGTTAAAGTTAAGCTTCTCTTGCGGCAGCTTGAGGGCGTTGGCGACCTGCTCGCGCACGCCGTAGGGGACCTTGCTGCAGGACCAGACTTCCGCCGAGCCGTCCGCCGCAGTGCTGACGACGCAGGAATGAGGCTCGATATAGCTTTGGTGCACCACGGGAGTTGTGAAAGTGTTTTCGACGATGATGTCCGCCTGGCGGAATCCGGCTTCGAGATCCCCTTTGCCCCAGGTGATATAGACGAAGTCGTTGGTCGGCTCCTTGAGCGGCTTGGGCAGGCCTTTGTAATTGACCACGTCGGGATGGAGCAGCTTGGCTCCCGGCTTGAGCGCCTCCACCGGATCGAACAAAGGTGCTGTTTCTTCGTACTCAACTTCGATCAAATTGACCGCCTCCTCGGCGATTTCCTCGCTTTCCGCCGCCACGGCGGCGACTTTTTCGCTGATGAAACGGACTTCGCCGTCGGCGAGGATCGGCATGTCGTAAAGGCGCCGGCCGATCTTCAATCCCGTACAGTCCCGTCCCGTCACCACCGCGTGGACACCGGGCAGAGCCTCCGCTTTGCTCGTGTCGATGGATTTGATCCGTCCCGACGCGATGGGGCTGCGCAAAAGTTTGCCCCATAACAGGCCTGGCAAAATTACATCCACCGCGTATTTCGCCTCGCCGCTAACCTTCAGCTCGCCTTCTACCCTCGGGGTCGGATTGCCTACAACTTGCTTCGACGATGCCATCGGAAGACCTCCTGCCGCCCGCGTTATTAATGCTTTCTTCGGTTGGCTTGCATCGCTCCCAAGCCAAGGAGGCGTTTCGAAGCGACGCAAAAGAGCTGGCTCCCCGGGAGGGACTCGAACCCCCGACCAATTGGTTAACAGCCAACTGCTCTACCGACTGAGCTACCGGGGAAATAATCCTGAACAGCCACCTCTTTTAACATACGAAATTTGCGAATTCTAGTTTAGCAGACTCCCATTTTCCTCAATTCTTCAAACATTCTGAGATGATGGGTCGCCGGCCAGTAGACCCGGCGGCAACCCGGACACCAAGAAAAATTCTCTTGGGTGGCGAATACGTAGGGCGGCACCTGCGATTCCACGGCTTTCTTTGCCTTGGGCTGCAGCACCTCGTTGCAGACGACGCAGCGGGTTAAAACAGCGGCGCCAACCTTCAGCCGGCAGGCTTCGATCACCTGGCGCACTTGATCGCGATAATGATCGCTTTCGATCAAAATATACGGCGGCGGACGCTTCTGCTTTAGACGCTGATCGCGGGTGAGGATAAGTCGTTCGTCGGCGCGCGCCGCCTGAATCAAACCATAGCCGGTCAAATGTTCACCGTAGATGACATCCTGTCCCATCACTCGCAACCACTTCGCTAGCCGGCCGAGCATCCGGTCGGCAGCAAATTTTGCTTCTGTCACGGCCGTTTCCGGTGATTTCCTTTTCTCCAATTGATCCTGGTGCCCTAACTCTTTACCATATGCTCTACCGCATGTCCGCCAAGCAATCCATTACCCTTCTCATCGTGCTTTTCTGGTGCGCGATGAATGTTCTTTTGATCAAGCGCCAGATTGACGCGCCGCCCCCCCTGGTCACGCTCAGCGGTACGGAGAAAATTACCGAGAGCCTTGAGGAATGGTGGGGCGTCTTTTTCCGCGGCGAGAAGATCGGGTATGCGTCGCAGACGATCACCCCGAGACCGGAGGGCGGCTACACACTGACCCATCGATCGCTGCTCCATCTAAATCTGCTCGGTATGGTGCAGCCGGCGATGATGCGCTTGGAAATGGAAGCCAACGAAGACTGGATTCTTGAAAAATTCGATTTTGAATTGCATTCAAACGAAATCCGCTTCGGCGCTCGCGGCGCGCGGCACGACAACCAACTCGCGATGGAAGTCGAATCCGCCGGTCACAAATCCGCTCACGCGATAACGCTGACCCAAGCGCCCTATCTGCTTTCGGCGCTTAAACCTTACGTCGTCACCCAGCAGTTGGAAACCGGGACGAAGCTCCATTTCCCAACCTTCGACCCCTCTACGCTGTCGCAGCATGTAACCACGGTCGTCATCGAAGGCCGGGAACAAATCCGTATCGGCGGGCGCATGGAACCCGCAATCAGGCTGCGGCAAAGTTTCCGCGGCATTTCCGTGGTTTCCTGGGTGGATGGCCGCGGGCGCACGCTGAAGGAAGAGTCGGCCGCGGGTTTGTCGATGTTGCGCCAGAGCGCCGAGGAAGCGAAAGATCTTCCCTCCCGCGGCATGTCGCTCGATATGATCGCCCAAACCGCCATTCCTGTGACAGCGCCGATCGCCGACGCGGGAAGCAAACAGGAGATCCAGCTCAGACTCAGCGGCATAAACCTCGACAGCTTCCCGCTCGACGGCGGACGCCAACGGCTCAATGGCGATCGTTTGGAAATTCGCCGCGAAGAACTGAAGAAAATCGGTGCGCAGAGCATCCCGGTCACGGACGCCCGCCTGGCGACCTATTTGCAGCCGACACCGTTTCTGCAATCCGACCACCCGAGGATTCGCACGCTCAGCGCGCAAATTTTACAAGGCGAAACCAACGCGCTAAGGGCCGCGTCAAAGATCAAAAACTGGGTCTATAGAGAAATCGCCAAGGAACCCACGGTGAGCATCCCCAATGCCTTGGAAGTGCTCGCGACTAGAAAGGGGGACTGCAATGAACACACGGTGTTGTTCAACGCCCTGGCCCGCGCCGCGGGCATCCCCGCGAAGACGGTCGTCGGCGTGGTTTATATGCGCGAGGCGTTTTACTACCACGCGTGGTCGGAAATCTGGATCGGAAAATGGGTCTCGCTCGACCCGGTCTTGAATCAATTCCCCGCGGATGTGACCCATGTCAAATTTCTCGAAGGCGAAATCGACCGGCAGATCGATATCTTACAACTGATCGGCAATCTCAAAGTAGAAGTCCTGTAGAGCAAGGGAGCCAATTTGGATTTTCGATTTTGGAATTTGAATTCGCGGACACGGGGTCCTATCGTTGATCCAAAACCTGGGGTGAGCGAAGTCGAACCATCGGCAATCCAAAACCTGTACTGAGTGAAACCGAAGTATCCAAAATGGAATGATTAAGCTCATCAACCTGACCAAACACTACGGCGAACTAGCCGCCGTCGATGGACTGACCCTCGAAGTGCCGGCGGGACAGATCTTCGGTTTTCTCGGCCCCAACGGCGCCGGCAAAACCACCACCATCCGCGTCATGATGGGCATTCTCAAGGCCACCTCGGGGCATGTTTTGCTCGACGGCCATGACATCGTCGCCGAAGCCCGGAAGGCCAAGGCCGTGGCCGGTTTCATTCCCGACCGGCCGTTTATCTATGAGAAATTAAGCGGCTACGAATTTCTGGAATTTGTCGGCAAACTCCACAGCGTAAGGCCTGCCCGGCTCACGGCACGCATCGCCGAACTGCTCGATCGTCTGGAATTAAGCCATTGGCAGAACGAGCTGGTCGAGAGCTATTCTCACGGCATGAAGCAGCGATTAGTGGTCTGTGCCGCACTGGTACATGAACCGCGCATCCTGATCGTGGATGAGCCGATGGTTGGTATGGACCCCAAAGGAACACGCACCCTCAAAGATTTATTCACCGGTCTCGCCCGGAACGGCACCACGGTCTTTCTCTCGACCCACAGCATCAGCGTTGCCGAGGAAATCTGCCACCGCATCGGAATCATCCAGAAGGGCCGTTTGATCGCCTGCGGCGCCATGGCCGAACTTTACCGACAGGCGGTCGGCAACCATGGCAACCTGGA
Source organism: uncultured Syntrophobacter sp. (assembly GCA_964539925.1). Lineage (GTDB taxonomy): Bacteria > Desulfobacterota > Binatia > UBA9968 > UBA9968 > DP-20. The sequence goes on from CAZILB010000002.1 coordinate 15,938, forward strand.
AAGCGTGTTCCTGGAGCTGACCCGCGAGCAGGAGCGGGAACACTTGTGAACACCGCTTCGCTCCTGCTTTCGCCGCTCTGGCTGACTTGGAAGAATAGTTTCTTCCGCGGCGGCGCCTCATGGACACGCCGACTGTTTCTTGCGGCTCTCGGCGCTGCCTTTTGGCTCGGCACCTATCTCGTAATCCGCCGCGTTTTGCGCTACTTCGAAACCGTTTATGACCTCGGCCCCGGTTTGGCCTTTCAGCTGTTGCTGATCATCCTGCTGACGTTTTTGTCCTTGCTGCTTTTCAGCAACCTGGTAGCCTCCTTATCCACCTTTTTTATGGCGCGCGATCTGGACCTGATTTATTCAGCACCGGTTTCGTCCGACTCCTTCTTTTACGCGCGTCTGATCCACACCACTGTTAACTCGTCCTGGATGGTGCTTTTTTTCACGGTGCCGATTTTCGCCGCTTACGAATCGGTGTTTGGCGGCGGCTGGAAACTCTATTTCTGGATCGTCCTTATCTTGCCCTTGTTTCTCGCCATACCCGCCGCCCTCGGCGTCTTGGCCACCCACCTTCTGGTCTATTTACTGCCGGCCAAACGGATCCGCGACCTGCTTTTTTTCATCGGTCTTTTTGGCTTTCTGATCATTTATTTTCTCTTTCGTTTTTCCCAGCCCGAACGCCTAGTGCAGCCGGAATCCTTCGGCAGCTTCATGCAATTTCTCGCCGCCATGGAAACACCGTCATCGCCCTTCTTGCCCAGCAGTTGGTCGGCGGAAATCTTGGGCGCCACACTGTTCAAGCGCGATACCAACGCAATTTTTTTCCTTGCCTTGCTCGGCAGCTACGCCCTGTTTCTACCGCTGGTGGCCTCGTGGGTCTCCGGAGCCGTCTATCTCGACGGCTGGTCCAAGGCCCAGGAGTCGCGCCAGGGCCGGCGCAAACTTGCCTGGCTCGACCGAACTCTGGATTGCCTGACGCGGCCATTTCCCGAATTTACCCGCGCCATCATGCTCAAGGACATTCGAACCTTTCTCCGCGACACCACCCAATGGTCGCAGCTCTTTCTCTTGTTGGCCCTGATCGTCGTCTATCTTTACAATTTCAAGGTCTTGCCCATCGACCGTTCGCCGATGCCGGCGGGCACCCTCCGCATAATCGTCTCCTTCGCCAACCTCGCCCTGGCGGGTTTCGTTCTAAGCGCCATCGCGATCCGTTTCGCCTTTCCCGCCGTAAGTTTGGAAGGCAGGGCGTTTTGGATTCTGCAAACGTCGCCGGTTTCGCTGTGCTCGTTATTATGGAGCAAGTTCTGGCTGAATTTCGTACCGCTGCTCGTGCTCGGCGAGCTGCTGGTGTTTTTGAGCAACCTGCTTTTACGCGTGCCGTCCTGGATGATGGGTCTTTCGTTATTCACGGTGTTTTTGATGACCGCCGGCATCACGGCCATCGGCGTCGGCATCGGCGCCATGTACCCGAAGTTCCACTTCGACAACGCCGCGGAGATTCCCACTAGCTTTGGCGGCGCCGTCTGCATGATGGTCAGCGTTGCCTTCATCGGCGCCACCGTGATGATCGAAGCTTGGCCGATCTATCAGCTCACGCTCTCCGCGCTGCGTCCCGGTCGGATGATTACGCCGACGTTCTGGGTGATTGCGCCGTCGGTGGCGATCGCTAGCTTGCTGACTTTCGCCGCGGTTGTAATATCCTTGCAGCTAGGGATAAGACGATTGGAGCGGTTGCGAGATTAATCCATCCTGGGGAGGTCGCTGTGCAGCTCATTCACACCATCTACGAACCAGCCGGTTCCGGGCCGCATCCGACCTTGTTGACGTTGCACGGGCGCGGAGCCAACGCGCTTGATCTTCTGGGACTTACCCCGATGCTTTGCGGCGGCAAGTTTCTCATGATCTGCCCCCAAGGACCGCTCGAAACGCCCATCGGACCGGAAGCCGTCGGCTATGCCTGGTATCCCATGAGCATGGGCGGCCCGCCGGACGTGGATGCAATACTGTCCTCGCAGAAAAAGCTCATTGCGTTTCTCGACGAGTGCATGAGACGTTACCCGATCGACGCCAAGAAAATCGCCTTGCTCGGCTTCAGCCAGGGCGGTGTAATGTCCTACAGTCTTGCCCTGGCGCTGCCAGAACGCTTCGCCGCGCTCGCGGTACTGAGCAGTTGGCTGCCGAAGGAGCTCGTAGAACGACTCCAGGTCAGCGATGACGTTCAGTCCCTGCCGACATTGGTGCAGCACGGCACCCAAGATCCGCTGATCGAAGTTACCCGCGCGCGAAATTCAATGGAACAGCTCCGCACGCTCCGCCTGCCGCTTACCTACCGGGAATATGAAATGGGCCACGAAATTCGGCCGAGAAGTCTTTCCGACCTCTCGGCCTGGTTGCAGGAAAACCTAGGGGCGACCGGCCGGTCGTCCCTACGAGGATGAAACCGATAATTTAGGATTACTTGCGCGCGCATGTAACTCACATGTTTTTCGCCATCGCTTCGAGCCGTTCGACGCGCTTTTCCATCGCCGGGTGGGTGCTAAAGAGCGAGGCCATACCGCCGCCGCTTAACGGGTTGACGATAAACATGTGGGCAGTCGAATTGGCTGTGGCATCGTTCACCTGGAGCGGGATTCTCTCCGCGCCCATGTGCAGCTTACGCAGCGCGCTGGCCAGCGCCAGCGGATCGCCGGTGATCTTCGCGCCACCCTCGTCAGCCAGGTATTCGCGCGAGCGCGACACCGCCATCTGAATCAACATCGCCGCCATCGGCGCGACGATCATCATGAACAACAATCCAAAGATGTTGCCGCCGCCTTCACGGCGGCCGCCGCCAAAGATCGCCGCCCACTGCGCCATGTAGGCCAGGTAGCTGATCGCGCCGGCAAGCGTCGCCGCGATGGTGCTGACCAGAATATCGCGGTGCTTCACGTGCGAAAGCTCGTGACCGAGCACTCCCGCCAGTTCTCGTTTGTTGAGAATTCGCCGGATGCCTTGCGTGACGGCCACCGCGGCATTCTGGGGATTGCGTCCGGTGGCAAATGCATTAGGCGTCTCCTCGGGAATGACGTAAACCTTCGGCATGGGCAAGCCCGCCCTGGCAGCCAAGTCTTGGACCATGCGGTAAAGCTCAGGGTCATCGCTGGCGGTGACTTGCTGTCCGCGGTACATCTTGAGGACGATTTTGTCGCTGAACCAGTAGCTGAAAAAGTTCATGGCACCGGCCATGACCAATGCGATGACCGCTCCGTTGGTGCCGCCAAACATATGTCCGATCCAGACTACCAGCGCAGTTAAGAGCGCCAGGAGAATCGTGGTTCGAAAACTATTCATCTGTGTTCCTCCTATGCCATTAATCCTACGAAATAGGCAACTTAAGTCAACATCGCTATTCTTTGCTTGGCAATTTGCGTACGCGCCAGCGAGATTTCAAGGGCCACGCTTACGAATTGGCAGAATTTCGCATAATATCGCACATATAAAAAGACGAAGGAGCGGAAACATGAGACTCGGTGTCGTCTTCCCGCAAACCGAAATCGGCGCCCATCCCGAGGGCATAAAAGACTACGCCCAGGCCGCGGAAGATCTCGGTTTTCGACATATTCTTGCTTATGATCACGTCATCGGCGCCGATACGGCAAGTCGTCCGGGCTGGAAACCGCCTTACAGTCACTTGGACAGCTTTCACGAACCCTTCGTTTTGTTCGGCTATCTGGCCGGCTTAACTCGGAAAGTGGAATTCGTCACCGGCATTATCATACTGCCGCAACGCCAGACCGTCCTCGTCGCCAAACAGGCCGCCGCGCTCGATGTCTTGAGCGGCGGTCGGCTGCGCTTCGGTATCGGCATCGGCTGGAATCCCGTCGAATACGAGGCCCTCGGAGAAAATTTTCACAACCGCGGACGCCGCTCCGAAGAACAGATCGACCTATTGCGCAAGCTCTGGACGCAAGAATTGGTGACCTTCGACGGCTGCTGGCACAAGGTCACCGATGCCGGCATCAACCCGCTGCCGGTGCAGCGGCCGATCCCACTCTGGTTTGGCGGCGGCGACAACCGCGCGCTGCGCCGCTTGGCCCGACTCGGCGACGGCTGGTTTCCCCTCATGGCACCGGACAACAAACTGTCTGCAACTATCGAGAGGATCCGCAACGACGCCCGAGAAGCGGGCCGCGACCCCGATACGATCGGTATCGAAGGGCGCATTGCCTACGGCCAGGGATTGCCGGAATCTTGGCTCAAAGATCTCGAAGCCTGGCAGAAGCTCGGCGCCACGCACGTAAGTTTCACTACGATGAAAGCCGGTCTGAGCGGACCAGCGGCGCATATTGAAGCGATCCGCCGCTTTCAGAAAGAAACGGCGGCAAACTGGTGATGGGTCGCAGCGAGGCCGCCGACTCCAAAGGGACGCCCGGCCGCTTGCTCAACCACTGGCGCACGGCTTCGAAAGGTTCTCCCCCGCTTGCCGTGGCCTCCTTTAAGGCATTCACCGTGCGGGCCAGATTGCGCTCGCAGGCCTCGTAGAGCGCCTCGAATAAGTCGAGATTCTTGAGGTAGACCACATAGTGCATTAGGGTGGCGTTATTCAGCGGGCGCTGGCTAAAGCCGCGCAAGCGGTGTCCCGGCCGATCGGCGATGCGTTTGGCCCACTCCGCTTTGCTCCGTTCGAAAACCGTTTCGCGAAGACGCAGCTTGTCTTGCCGCGAAATGTCCCGGCCATAAAGTCCCGCGAGCGTATCCACGACTTCGGCGATAAAGCGGCCGAACTCCTTTTCCTCCTCCCAGGCGCGGATCGCGCTTTGATATTCGGCGCTGTTCTCGCCCCGGCGCTCGCGAAAAAAGTCGATGGCCGCCCGATGGCCGACGAAATTGGCCGAGCTCTCGTTGAACGCCCCGGCGCCTTTGACATAAAGCGTGTTGTGAAACAACTCGTGAAACACGATTTCGCTCAGCCTAACCTTGTCGAATCCGAGCAAGTGCCCCAGCAGCGGATCATCGAACCAGCCCAGGGTGCTGAAAGCCGCCGAGGTCCTGAGATCGGTATCGTAGTCCTGGGCTCTCAGCCGCTCAATCTCCCTTTCGGCCTCAGCCCTGGAAAAAAAACCCTTGTAGGGCACATGGCCGATGATCAAAAACCACCATGTGTACGGTCTCAATTCGGTCTTGGGCGCGGCCACGACGATATAGGTCAGATCCGGCCGGTCGACGAAAGAATGGCTGGCATAGCTGCCGCCGACGTTGAAATTGAGCACGTCCCGCGCGTATTCGCGCACTTCCAAGACCAGCCGCAATTTCGCTTGTTTCTCCAGCGCGACGTCGGGCCGCTCGAGCAAATCTGCGATCGGCTCGCGCCGCCAGAGGATCTTGCTTTGCTCGTAGGCCGCGCGCAGAAAGTACCCGGGCGCGCAGCCCGCGAGCAAAGCGCTTAGGAGCCCGCCGACGAGAATACAAGCTGGGACTCTAAGCTGGCGAATGCGAAAACCGCGCTTCGTTGGCCGACTAGGATTTTTCCCAAAGGGGCTAAGCATGCGCCTTGATTATCGAATCCTGGGAGGTGAGTTTCAACTCCTCGCGCTCGTATTGGAGTTGGTAGAGCCGGTGGTAAATTCCCCGCTTGTCCATCAGCTCGGCGTGCGTTCCCACTTCGCGCACCTCGCCGTGGTGCAGCACGATGATCCGATTCGCATTGCGAATCGTGGAAAGCCGATGCGCGATCACGAGACAGGTGCGACCGCGCATGGCTTTTTCCAGGGCATCCTGGATGAGCATTTCGGTTTCGGTATCGACGCTGGAGGTGGCCTCATCCATGACGAGGATTTGCGGTTGGTAAACCAACACCCGCGTCAAGGAGAGCAATTGTTTTTGCCCTCCGGAAAAATTGCTGCCGCGCTCCCGCACCGCTGCGCCGTAACCCTCGGGCAGGCGGAGGATGAACTTGTCAGCGTTGGCGGCTTTGGCGGCGTTCTCGATCACATGCAGAGGCAGAGACGGGTTTCCCAGAGCCAGATTGGCGCGGATATCGCCCGAGAAGAGAAACACATCCTGAAGCACCACGCCGATATGCCGCCTGAGCGCTGGCAAGTCCCACTGGCGCACGTCCACGCCGCCGACTTTGATCGAGCCCTTTTGAATGTCATAAAAGCGGTTGAGTAGTTTGATCGTGGTCGTCTTGCCCGAGCCGGTGGCACCGACGATGGCAACGGTCTCGCCCGGTTCGATGCGAAAGGATACGCCTTTCAGCACCGGATCGCCGGCTTTGTACTCGAACCAAACGTCATCGAAAACCACTTCGCCGCGGAACGGCTTGGGCACGACGGCATTCGCCGGGCTCTGGATCTCCACCGGCGTATCGAGCAACTGAAAGATCCGTTCCGCCGAAGCCATCGCCGACTGCATGACCGCGTATTTCTGGCTGAAATCACGCAGCGGCACGAAAAATCGGTGCAGGTACTCTTTGAAAGCCACAAGGGTACCGATGCCGATGATGCCGTGCAGCACTTCCCCGCCGCCATACCAGAGCAAAAGCCCGATGCTCACCGATCCGGCCGCTTCCACCATGGAGTACAGCGACGCTTCGTAGAGGTTCGACAAATGGTAGGCGTCGCGATGATCTGCGTTCAGCTCCTCGAATTCGCGGTAAGATCTCCCTTCGCGGGAAAAAAGCTGGATCACCGACATCCCCGAGATGGCCTCCCCCAGATAAGCGTTGATGCGCGCGATGCGCTCGCGGATCTGGCGGTAGGTCTGGCGCGCCTTAATGCGGAAGTAGTTGATGGCGATCGCCATCGGCGGGATCAACGCCAGCGTCACCAGAGCCAGCTCCGCATGGATATAGAACATGATGCCGACAATCCAAAACACCATGATGAAATCGTTCACCAGGGTGATAACCCCGGATGAGAACATCTCTTGCAGCACCTCCACGTCGGTCGTCATGCGCGTGACCAGGCGCCCGACGGGGTTGCGGTCGAAGTAGCTCATTGGCAATTTCTGCACGTGGGAGAAGATCGCCACCCGGAGGTCCGCCAGACAGCGTTGGGCCACCGCCATAGAATAATAATAGTGCGCGAACGCCGCCAGCGTCTCGCCCATGAGCGCGGCGAAAAAAAGCAGCATGACGTTTTGCAGGCCCCAGAGATCTTGACCGGCGATATAGCGGTCGATGCCGATCTTCATCAGGTAGGGCTGGGCCAAGCCGAACGCCTGCTGCAACGGCAAGAGCAGCATGCTGAAAAGAAACAGCCGCTTATAGGGAAGGACGAAGCGCCACATGCGCTTGAGCAGCCGTAAATCGTAGGCTTTGCCGAGGATCTCTTCTTGCTGGTCTTCCGGAGCCATTTAGATCTGTTCCAGTTCCTCGCTTAAGCGCTGCTGTTGATAAAGCTCGGCGTACAAGCCGCGCCGGCGCACCAAGGCGTCGTGGCTGCCGCGCTCGATGATCCTGCCCTCATCCAGAACCAGGATTTCGTCGGCCTCTTTCACCGCCGAGATACGGTGCGAAATGATCAAGCAGGTTTTCTCTTTGAGTATCGACTTGAGACCATGCAAAATTTCGGCTTCGGTTTGGGCGTCCACGCTGGAGAGGCAATCGTCGAGGATCAACACCGGCGGATTCATGATCAGCGCGCGAGCGAGCGTGGCACGCTGCTTCTGTCCTCCCGACAAAGTCACACCCCGTTCGCCGACCAGAGTCTGCAGCCCGTTTGGGAAAACCTCTAGGTCGCGATCCAGCCGGGCGATCTTAATAGCGTGCTCCAGCTCCTCCTCGGAATAGCGCTCGCGGCCGAAAGTGAGATTGCGTTTGAGCGTGGTTGAAAACAGAAACGGCTCCTGGGGCACGTAGCCGATCATTTGGCGCAGATCGGAAAGCGGCAACTGGCGGATATCGCGGCCATCGATGCGAATTTCGCCCGCGGATGCGTCAAACAAGCGCGGCACCAACTGCGCCAGCGTGCTCTTGCCGGAACCGATTCGGCCGACCAGTCCCACCGACCGGCCGACCGGCAACGTGAAACTGATACCGTCAACCGCGGGGCGGCCGTTCGCCTGCCGGCCGTAGGCGAAGGATACGTTCTTGAATTCGATGCCCGACTTCAGCGGGGGAACCGGAGACGCGTCGCGCCCGCTGGCGATTTCGGGATGCGTTTCCAGTATTTCATTGAGCCTGCGCATGGCCGCCCGGCCCCGTTCTACGAGCGACAGCATCCAGCCAAAGGCCGCCGTCGGCCAGGCGAGAACGTTGAGATAGGCAATGAAAGCCACGATGTCGGCCACCAGCAAGTCGCCGCGCATGACCCGTACGCCGCCGTACCAGATTACGATGAGCACCGTAAGACCGTTGATGCCTTGCATGACAGGATTGACGACGCCGCGCAGCTTCGCCATTTCCAGGCTCTTGATCTCATAGACTTTGTTCAGACCGACGAACTGCTGGGTTTGAAAACCCTCCTGCGAGTAGGCTTTGACGACATGCATGCCGCTCAGATTTTCCTGCACATGGCTGCTCAAGACCGACATCTGCTGCTGCACTTCGAGCGAACTCTTCATGATCCGGCCGCGGAACTTGTTCGCCGCGTAAATGAGCAACGGAAACGGCAGGAGGGCCGCCAGAGTCATGCGCACGTCCATCGTCAGCATCAACGCGACGGCGTAGACGTAGTAAAGCGGCGCGTTGACGAAATTGAGGATGCCGGGGCCGAGCATTACGCGCACGGCCGAAATATCGTTGATCACCCGGGACATCAGGTCGCCGGTGCGCTGCGCGTGATAATATGACAACGGCAGTTTTTCGAGGTGGGCGAACAAGTCGTTGCGTAAATCATATTCGACGTTGCGTCCGGCGTTGAAGATGAGCGATCTGGAAACGGCGCGTACCAAACCCTGAACGACAGCGGCGGCGATGATCAGGACGGCGTAGAAGGTGACGTCCTTTGCGCTCCCGCCTTGTTCAATGGTGCGCACGGCCTCGCGGATCCACCAGGGAATCCACATGACCAACGTCGCCGTGCCGAATAAACAGATTCCGCCGACCAAATAGCGACGCCAATAGCGCCAGACATACTGTGCCAATCGCCTCATGTATCCGTTGAAAATACTCCACGGATGCCGGCTTCGCAAGGAAAGTGATGGGGAGGAGAGATGGACGCGCCGTTCCTCCCGCCAACGGGACCCTCGCTTGACATCGCTCGAGGGCTCCCCGATAAAGATAAGGATGACGCAAACCACAATCACCCGGCGTGACGACATCCGCAACGTCGCCATCATCGCCCACGTCGATCACGGCAAGACCACGCTCGTCGACGGTCTGCTGCGCCAGAGCGGTATCTTCCGCGTCAACGAACAGGTGGCCGAGCGGATCATGGACTCCATGGACTTGGAGCGCGAGCGCGGCATCACCATCATGGCGAAAAACACTTCGATTCGGTACGGCGAGGTGAAAATCAATATCGTCGACACGCCGGGCCACGCCGATTTCGGCGGCGAAGTGGAACGCACGCTGGCGATGGTGGACGGAGTCATGCTGCTGGTGGACGCCTCCGAAGGGCCATTGCCGCAAACCCGCTTCGTTTTGAAAAAAGCTCTGGAAGCCAAGCTGCCGCCGATCGTGTGCATCAACAAGATCGACCGCCCCGATGCCCGCGTCGCCGCGGTGCTCGACGAGATCTACGATCTGTTCATCGATCTCGACGCCACCGAGGAGCAACTTGATTTTCCGGTCGTCTACACCAATGCCCGTGCCGGCACGGCCACCCTCGATCTCAAACAGCCGGGGGAAAACCTCAAACCGATGTTCGAGTTGATCGTCAACAAGTCGCCCGGTCCCGTGATCGATCCCGCGGTGCCGACGCAATTTCAGGCCAACAATCTCGACTATAACGACTACGTCGGTAGGCTCGCCATCGGACGCGTCAAAAACGGCACGCTGGCTCCGGGACACTACACCCTGTGCCGCGTCGATGGCGGCCAACAAGCGATCAAAGTTTCTCAAGTGTACGGCTGGGTGGGACTCAAACGGGTGGAAGTTCCGTCGGCGGCAGCCGGCGACATCGCCGCCGTGGCCGGTATCGAGGACATCGGCATCGGCGACACGATCACCGACCGCGAACAGCCGCTGCCGCTGCCGCCGTTGCGCATCGACGAGCCGACCATCGCCATGCTTTTCTGCGCCAACAATTCGCCCTGGTCCGGCCGCGAAGGCGAGTTCGTCACCTCGCGCAAGCTGCGCGAACGGCTGCTGTTTGAACAGCGCCGCAATGTCAGCCTGCGCGTCGAAGACACCGAGCAACCGGATATTTTGCAAGTGACCGGCCGCGGCGAGTTCGCCCTCGCCATCGTCATTGAGACCATGCGGCGCGAAGGTTACGAGCTCATGGTGTCCAAGCCCACGGTGGTCACGCGCTCGGTCGAAGGCGCGACCCATGAACCGATGGAACTGCTCGTCGTCGACATCCCGGAGGATTTTATCGGCGTCGTATCGCAGCTTTTGGCCGTGCGCAAAGCCAAGATGACCAAGATGACCCATGCCGGGTCGAGCCGAGTGCGCCTGGAATTCGCCGTGCCGTCGCGCGGACTCATCGGCTTTCGCTCGCGTTTTCTCACCGACACCCGCGGCACGGGTATTATGAACGCGCTGTTCAACGGTTGGGCGCCCTGGCAAGGCACCATTCAATCGCGCACCAACGGCGCCATGGTCGCCGACCGCGAAGGCCAGACGACCCCTTACGCTGTGTTTCATCTGCAGGAACGCGGCGTGCTATTCATCGCCCCCGGGACGAGAGTCTACGAGGGCATGATCGTCGGCGAGTATTCGCGCAACAACGATCTAAACGTCAATGTCTGCCGGGAAAAGAAACTCACCAACATCCGCGCCGCGGGCAAAGACGAAAACATTATCATCTCGCCGCACCGCGAAATGGGTCTGGAAGAAGGCATCGAATGGGTCGCCGACGAGGAATTGGTGGAAGTGACCCCGCAGTCAATTCGCCTGCGCAAGAAAATCCTCAAGCAATCCGAACGCCCGCGCCGCCGCCAGGACGACGACGCCTAGCCCGCTTTGTTTTATGGGGCGCGCAGGCCGGGCGCCCTGGCCGGCAGGGCCCATGGCGGCTGTTTCTTGCCGATTTATTCGAACTCCATCGCTCTGACCTGGGCCAATCGCAAAATCAATCCCGATGAGCGTAACTCGGTTGCCGCACCGCCGCCGGGCGATTCCGCTCCAAGCCTGCGCGTGAGCGATGGCGGTTCGACTTTCATCTTTGATTCTCTCCGCTGGCCGAGCCCCATAGTTTCGATAGCGCCCCGCGGCCGAGGCGCTTCCTCAATTCCTTCGCCGTGACTCGGTATTTAAAAGCCTTTTTACCGTCAATGAACAGCACCGGGACCTCGTCGCCGTATTTTGCTTGCAGCTCGGCGCTGCCGTCGACATCGATTTCCTCCAGATTCACTGGAATTTTCTCGGACGCTTGCCGGATCGCATGTTTCATAACTTCGCACAAACAGCAGTCCTTGCGCGAATAGAGAGTCAGATTCCGCGTCATTTTATCGGGCTCCCGGGAGGATCCTTGGCCGCTTGCTTCTTTTCGCCTTCGCCAATGCCGAGAATGTTTTTCGGGATGCCGAGAACGCTCCAAAACATTTCCGACAGGGTGCCCAGAGGCGCCGGTGTGATCGTCGGCTCATCGATCCGGCCGGTGATATTGAAGCTCGCGACCAGAAAGGAATTTTTGATCGCCGCAATACCCCGACCGAGGATGGGAATCTGATGGATGGCGGCATCGATGCCCGCGAACGGACGCACGGCCACGACGAAATTAATTTCATCGCGGGAAAGATCGATCTTGCCGGCCCCGGTCATGCGCAAATCGTCGCTGTCCACCAGGAGATTTTCCGTCGCAAATACCCCTTGAACAACCTTGAAGTCGCCGGTGATGCTGCGGAAACGAATACCGTCCTTGGTCAGATCGGGCAGTTGCAGAGTGAACCAACGCGACAAGTCGAGCAAATTAAGAATCTGTACCAGCAGGCGCATGCGCAGGATCGTGCCGTCTTCGATTCGGAGGTTGAAGACCCCGTTGATATTACTGGTTCGCTCGGCATCGTTTTTGCCTATGGTTTCCAGTTTGCCCCCGAAAAAGACTTTACCCGTCATCTCCGTGTTCGTCATGTTGAACCAATGGAGAAAAGTTTCGATCGGCACCGCCTGAATCCTCGGGTCGGCGACCACCCCAAGCGTATCCGGCTTGTCGACGATGGTCGTCAGGCCGCGGATAATGCCGCCGCCCGAACGGGCGGAAAGGTTGGTCAGGCGCCACACCCGCCGGTCGATTGTTGCGTCGGTCTGAAGGTCGCTGAATTCAAAATTCTTGAGCCGGCCCTTGGCGATACTGATCCTTCCCAGCGCGTGGAGGTTGGCGTAGAACTCGCCGGCCTCCGGATCGATTTGCGAAATCAAGTAAGTCACGTCGAGGTTGGGTGCGGCGAAATCGAACAGCAACTGGGGCTTGGCCCCGTAACGCCATCGCCCGCTGGCGCTGGCGGGAAAGCCCGCGAGCAGCGCTTTTAAGTTCTGAAAATCGATGCCCGTTTCGTCGATCTGGATCCGTCCGTTGAGTTCGCGCAGCGGCTGGAGCAAGGGTTCGACGCCCAGTTGCACGTTGACAAGATCCAGACCGCCCGTGAACCTGCGAGCCGCTTTATTTCGCAACGGCCCGCGGTAACGCACCGAGCCGCGCACAATCCCGGAATCCTGTAATGAACCGGTGTCCAGCAACAGACTGGTGACGATGCCGGCGCGAACTCCGGTGGACTCGACGATCAAGTCGAAGGCGGCATCGTCCGAAGCATACCGGGTTAAAGAGAGCTGCGCTTGCACTGGAGATCCTCGGAGAAGCGCCCGGATCTTGTCTCCTTTAATCTCCTTGGGCGACACGCGGAATTCGCCTCTGATCCCGCTCAAGACATATTGGTTATAACGCAAGCGGGCATTGTCGACAGCGACCTTGCCGTCGAATTGCGGCGGGGAGTCGCGCGCCGTCGTAATCGACAATTCCGCCTTTCCGCGCCCGCCGATCTCCTCGATCGAGGATACGAGCCGGGTGACCTGCGCCGGCAGCCACGGTTTCTCCAACTGCTCTCTCAGCTCCGCCAGATTGACATCGGCGGCGGCGTGCAACTCGAGCTTGCCGCCGGCGGGCGCCGCGAAATCGTAACTCCCGTACATATCCGTGAAACGGGAGTCGCCAAGGTTTCCTTTCAGATCTTCAAACTTTAAGACGCCGCCTTTGAGTGAAACGCGCCCCTCCATCCCGTGCAGCGGCAATGGATCATCGACCGGCAGCTTCACAGCGACGTTGCGAATCTCGGCGTCGAACCATATCTGTTTGCCGGCGCCGGATTCGGCCAGTCGCCGCACTTCGCTAAGCCGGGCGCGAACTCCGGCTCTTTTAATCTCAACATGGCCGGCCTCCACGGCGTCGATCGCCCGTTCCAGCCGCAGCGACTGAGCGATTTTCACAGGCAAATATTGACGCAGGGCCAAGATCGGCGCCGAGAGCGCAATGAATTGGAGATCGTAATCCGGATTGTCGCTGTCCAACGAGCGTACGTCGCCTTGCAATAAGAATTTTAATTCTCCGGAGCGGAAATCGATGCGCCTCATCTGCAAGCGCTGCCGGCTCCAATCAATCTCGAACATGGCGCGTGCGTCCGCCCGGGAAATGGGCGCGCGCAACAGCTCCGGGGCGTCGACGGAAACCTGTTTGAACTCGATGTCGCCCCTGAGGCGCATTTGCCGGTTGGGCTGACCGTCCAAGTGGACGCGCTGGGCAATGTGGCCCGAAATCGATTGAATCGGCACCCCGAGCCCCACATGCTTCTTCAAAAGCGTCGCGGGAAATTCCACCAGTTCCAAGTCCGCAATCCAGCGCGCCTCGCGAAGCTCCAGAACTTCCTCGGGAAACAAAAGGCGGCCGTCGGCCTTGACGTTCATTCTGTCGCCGTCTTTCTCAACCACGCCTCTGAAGGAGAATTCCAATGCGGCGGCGAACTCCGGTGCGCCGCGCCGCAGGGCATCTTGCATGAAGACACGCAGTCTTTCGCCCCGCGCACGCTCCAGGTTAAAGTTGGCATTCCGAAGCCGCCAAGTGCCGCGGTTCATGGAGGGCCGTGCATCGGTGTACTCGATCTCTCCGCTCTGGACTCTCACCGACCGAAGGTCGAGTTGGAATTCGCGGCCTTGTTCCTTTAAAAGAGGCTGATTCAGCAGCGTGTCGAGCAGCGGAATTCGCCCGTCCTGGTCGGAGGCGAATTGGGCGACGGGCTTTTGCAAGCGAACTTCATAAAAGATCACCCTCCGTTCCAAGAGCGGCCTGAGAGCGACTCGCGCCGTAACGCTCTCCGCCGTGATTACAGGCACCGTCGCGCCAGGTTCCGAGATGGCGAGACGGTGGAACACAAGACCGGTGATCCAACCGATCTCCAGCTCCGCTTCACCAAGCTCCACTTTCAACGCGGTGTGCTTTTCGAGTTCATCGATCAGAAAGCGGCGAAACTCCCCGACGCGAATCAGGTGGTAGAACGCCAGGCTTGCCACGATAAAAAGGAGAATCAGTGTGGCGGTCGCAAAACCAACGAGCTTGAAAACTCTTCTCATGACAAGCGCGATCGGCGTGGGCTGCCGGATGAAGTCGGCCTGAATCGGGATCCCTATGGAGAAATGAGGGCTTTTGAGTCATGCTAGAGGAAGTTCCTGGAACACGCAAGGGTTGGACGGAACCGAAAGTTTCACTGCAGCGCAACTTCGCCGCGGGTCCGTTGGCGCCGGACAAGCAAACATGGCATACAACAAAGCCTGGCCGGGAGCCTGGAAAGCCGCGAAATTACTGCGGACCGGCAAAACCAGCGGGCGAAATCGAAGACCATTTTCACGCCCCCGCAATCGAGCCATAAAGTCCAGCCGCGCGCGGCCTTGGCGCGGCTTGGTGATTTCTGGATATCGTCCTTCGGCGTATTCTCGCCTTGACAGGCGATAGTGAACTTGTTAGATAAAACGAACTTTTGACTTACTCGAAACGGGGTTTTGTCCGGGGGGGTTGCATGTTGGAACGAGAAGAGGAGTTACTCAACAGTAAGCAGGTCGCGGTGATTCTGGACATGAGCCCGGACACCGTGAATGAGTTCGCCCGCAAGAACATTCTGCCCGCCTTCAAAAAGGGCAAGCAATGGCGCTTTCGAAAGCGCGATATTTCAGTATTTTACAAAAAACAACCGAAGGATATTCGAGACGCGTAGCTTGCGCGCCTGGTTTGGAGCGTGAAATGGCGGACATCGAGGCGCACGAGAGCAAACTTTACTCCGAGTTTGCACCTCTATACGATAAAGTTTTCGGAAAGATTTTCTACAATCGTTTAGAACGAGTCATAGAAGACTTGAATATCCCCCCGGGCGCCAAGGTTCTCGAAGTGGGCGCCGGGACCGGCACTTCTTTTCCCGCCTATCCGAACCACTGCGAAATTACCGGCATCGACCTTGCCCCGGATATGCTGGCGCGGGCCCGCAAAAAAATCGAGGAAAACAGCTGGAGTCATCTCCAAGTCATGGAGATGAACGCCCTGGCACTTGAATTCCCTGATAACACCTTCGACTACGTCATGGCGTTCCATGTAGTTACGGTGGTTCCAGATCCGGTGCGCATGATCGTCGAAGCGCAACGCGTATGTAAACCCGGTGGAAAAATTGTCATCGTCAATCACTTCACCAGCGACAGGCGGATTTTGGGTACCATAACCCAAGCCTTCGACCCCGTCACGCGCTGGCTCGGCTGGCGCACGGATCTCAAACTCAAGCCTTTTATCAAGGCCGCCGACCTAACGGTCGAGAAGCGATACAAACTCAACAAAACTTCGCTCTACACGGTATTGCTCTGCGGCAAAGAGCAAAAAAACGGTTATCACGCTGCGTCCTAGCCGTAACTCTTTTGTTCGGTGGTGGTTCGTGCACCGGGTGAAACGATTCTCGCGCTGAGCCAAAATTTCAGATGGATATCCCGCCCGATACGCGCCAGCGCGTCAAAAGCACTAGGGCGCGAGGTCGGCTTGACCCGAGGCAGACGAAGAGGCTTCAGGACCGAGGCAAGTCTTTTGAGGGGTCCTTTTTTGCTTCCCTGTTGTTGTCGTCGTCGTCATCGGCTCCGCCAGTTACACCCTTCTTAAAATCTCGGATCGCTTTGCCGAGTCCGCTGCCGATTTGCGGCAGCTTGCTCGGGCCAAAAATCACCAAGGCGATCACTAAGATCACCAGCAGTTCCGGAACTCCGAGACCAAACATGTTTCCTCCTAGCCTTTGCGCCGCACAGCAAAGAATACCGCGTTCTCGCCGCGCTGCACAAGCAGCAATACGCGGTCGCCACGCCGTCCCTGGCGCGTGGCGCGCTCGAATTCCTTAATGTTGTTGACTGGCCGCTGATTGACTTCGCGGATCACATCCGCCGGCTCGATTCCTACCAAATCCGCCGGACTGCCGGGTTGGACTTCGACAACCAAGACCCCCTTCACCGAAGTGAGCCCGAGGCGGCGCGCCGCCTCGGGAGTGATACGTTGGACCCTGAGCCCGAGTTCCGGTTCGCGCGTTTCAGTCTGCAGGCTGCCGTCATTATCGTCGGGCAGCTCGCCGATTTTAACCGCGACGATTTGCTCTTTTTTATCCCGCTGGAGCTTTAGCGTGACTTTCTGGCCCGGCGGCGTGTCGGCGATCACAACGGGGAATTCGTGGCTTTTGGGCACCGATTTGCCGTTAAACTCGATGATGATATCCCCTACCTTAACACCGGCTTCGGCGGCCGGGCTTTTCTCGGCAACCTCCGTCACCAAGGCGACTTCCGGGGGATACCTCGCGAGACCCAACGACGCCGCCATCGGCGGCGCAACGTCCTGCACCCGCACGCCCAACCAACCGCGCACCACACGGCCATGCTTGCGCAGATGGTCAACGACCTTCTTTGCCAGATCGATAGGGATCGCAAAGCCGATACCGACGTTACCACCGGATTGACTGAAGATCGCCGTGTTCACGCCTACGACCTCGCCGTCGGCGTTAATCAAGGGGCCGCCGCTGTTGCCGGGATTGATCGAGGCATCGGTTTGAATGAAATTTTCATACGGCCCTGCGCCAATCACGCGTCCCTTGGCGCTCACGATGCCCGCCGTAACCGTACGCTCGAGGCCGAAGGGATTGCCGATCGCCATGACCCAATCGCCGACGTCCAGTTGGGCTGAACTTCCAAGCTTCGCAAACGGCAATTGACCGCCCGATTTCCGTATTTTGATCAAGGCAAGATCGGTGCGATCATCCTTGCCGATGAGCCGCGCCTCATACTCGCTCTGATCTGCCAATTTCACTTTGATCAAGTCGGCGCTGCGCACTACGTGATAATTCGTCAAGATTTCCCCGTCCGGGCTGATCAGAATGCCCGACCCCAGGCTGCGTTGAGTGCTTTCTCGTGGTGACGCTTCGCCGAAAAAGCGACTGAAGAAATCCTCGATAGGGTCGTTTGAACCCGACCTCGCCGCGCGCTGCGAGGAGGTCGAGATGTTGACCACCACCGGCATCGTTTTCTTGGCCACAGCGGCAAAGGACGGCGGCCGCCCCGCGTCCAGCGCGCTAAGGCTCGCGGACTCCACACGCAAAGCCATCGGCATCGAGAGTGCGAGAATAATCGCTCCATTGCGGATGAAAGCTTTTGAGGTTGTCCACCTGCCGTTGTGTTTCATGAGTAATGATCTTCGCTCCGGCCACACCCGGCTCGACGGCAGCATAGCAAATTTGCCCTCCGTAATTAAACCCTGCGATTTTTTGGCCACTTTGGTTGCAAATGGACCGATACGCCGCTAAGAGATAACGAGTTTTTGCCAAAATATGAGCCATGAAGCCGACTCCCATCGATTACGATACGGTTCGCGAGATGCTCCGTACGGCGACGCCGGACCGCGTGCTCCGATTTATCGGCAAGAGCCATCCCGCCGACATCGCCCTATTGTTCAAAGGGCTGGAATCGGCGGAAATCCGCCAGTTGTTCGATATTTTGTTCTCTTCGCGGCGCGCTGAAAAAACCCTGAAAGAGCTGCCGCCGGATCTGCTGCCGGATATTCTGACGCTGATCGATGATGAAAAAATCGGTCGGTTGATCGTCCGCGCCGACCCCGACGACGGCGTCTTATTCATCGACAGTCTCCCCGAAGAGCGCCGCGAACGCATCCTCGCCCTGCTCGATCCCGAACGCCAGGCCGCCGTGCGCGAAATCATCAACTACCCCGAAGGCACGGTGGGGCGCATAATGACCACCGAACTCATGGCCCTGTCACCCGATACCACGGCCCAAGGCGCCATCGACAAAATCCGCGAGCGGGGCCAACTCGAGAGTTTTTTTTACCTCTACGTCGTTGACGGTGAAGGCAAATTGATCGGAGTGGTACCCATCCGCAACCTCGTCATCGCCCCGCCCCATCGGACGCTTCAGGAAATGATGATCGCGGACCCGATCAAGGGCAATGTCTTTATGGACCAGGAAGAAGCGGCTCGCGTGGTGGCGAAATATGAATTGCTGGCGCTGCCGATCGTCGACGAAGCCGGCCACCTGGAGGGCATCATCACCGTCGATGACGTCATCGACATCATCAACGAGGAAAGCACCGAGGACATGTACAAGATGGTCGGTTTGGCCGAGGAGGACCGCGTCTTCACGCCGGTCTCGCGCTCGGTGCGTATGCGCCTGCCCTGGACGGTGTTGAATCTGATCACCGCCACACTGGCCGCCTCGGTGGTCGGCTTTTTCGAAGGCACCTTGCAAGAAATTATCGCCCTGGTCACGTTCATGCCGGTGGTCGCGGGCGTCGGCGGCAACGGCGCGACGCAAACCGCTACCGTCATTATCCGCGCCATCGCTCTGGGGGAGCTTGAATTTGCTTCGGCCTGGAAAGCGGTGGTCAAACAGGTACTGGTCAATATCTCGATCGCGCTGGCCGCCGGTGCGCTGATCGGGGTCGCGGCGATCATTTGGAAGGGTAATCCCTTTCTCGGCCTGGTGCTGGCCAGCGCAATGATCTGCAATCTCGGTTTGATGGCCGGCTTCGCCGGCGCGGTGATTCCGTTGATGCTCAAATCGTTGAAGTTCGACCCGGCGCTCGGCTCCGGCATCATCGTCACGGGGCTTACCGACGCCTTCGGGTTTTTCTCTTTTCTCGGCCTGGCGACGATCTTTCGCAGCTATTTGATTTAGCCTGAACGATGTTCAGGTTGCTGGGACGGGCTTGGGGCTTTTCTGCAGCAGAAATACGATGCCTCCGACCAAACTATTCACGGCAACGATCAGAAACAACAAGAGTCCGAAGGCGATACCCGTTTCCTTGCCGATACCGATCACGGAAAGCAAGTAAAGATAGCCTCCCTCGCGCAACCCCAGTCCGCTCACACTGATCGGAATCGCGGCAAAAGTGCCGACCAACGGATAGACGATAAGGCAGAAAGAAAACGGCAATTCGATACCGAGCGCGCGGCCCAAAACCACATGCATGCCGGCTTGAACCAAGTGGACCAGCAGCGACAGCAGTACTCCCTCGACCAGAGCACGGGGTTGCAATCGATAGCTTCTGAACGCCAGACGCAATTTGACGGCGAGCGGATGGCCGTCCTCCGGTAGAACGCGCCTGAGGAGCGGCGTCGATAAAACCCCAACCGCGAGCGCCAACGCAAACAGCAAGGTCACCTTGCGAACGGCCGGCGGCACGGCGTATTCGGAAAAGAGCAGAATCCCCGCGGCACCGAGCCAGACCAGCACCACCATGCCGATGGCCCGGTCCATCAACACCGACATGGCCGCATGGACGGTCGCCACCGCGCGTCCGTTGGCCTGCGCCTCCTCGTCCCGCACCAGATAGTAAACCCGGCTGACATCCCCGCCTACGGTGCTGGGCGCAAACAGATTGAAAAACATGCCGATCCAATAGTAACGCGCCATGGCGGCAAACGGCGTGCGAATACCCAGCGGCCGGGCGAGAACCGTCCAGCGCACCGCGCTGATTCCTTGCGAAACAAAATAGATCGCAAGGACGAGCGCAATGTATGAAAAATCCGCCGATTTGAAAGTACGGATGAAACTTTCGAAATCAACACGGGACAAGAAATAGGTGAGCAACCCTGCGCTGACAAGCAGCTTGAGAAAGAAAACGACGACGGGCTTGGCCGGTTTCATTCTTCGATGGGCGGTTGGACGAGCGCTTGAGTTTCGTCTTTCGCCACGTCGTCCACCAAAACCTTACGGCCGGCAACCGTGAGCCTGCCCTCGGCGTAGAGCTGGATCGCCCGTGGATAGATGCGGTGCTCTTGCTTGAGAATTCTCACTATGAGGCTGGCTTCGGTGTCGTCGGAAAAGACCGGCACCACCGCTTGGATGATGATCGGCCCTTCGTCGCATTCCTCGTTGACAAAATGCACCGTACAGCCGGCGAAGCGTACGCCATGCTCCACGGCTTTCTTCTGCACGTGCAAACCGGGGAAGGAAGGCAAGAGCGCCGGGTGGATGTTCATGATTCGGTTCGAATAAGCCTTGATGAAAACCGGCGACAGCAGACGCATGAAGCCCGCGAGCACGACCAACTCCACGCCGCGGCTGCGGAGCCGATCCACCACGGCTTGATCGTAAGCTTCCCGGCTCGAAAAGGCCTTGTGGTCCAATACTTCGACGGCAATTCCATGCTTCCTGGCGCGTACCAGACCGTGGGCATCCCCTTTGTTGCTCAGCACGACCTCAATTTTGGCGTCCAGTTTTCCTGCTTCGATGGCATCGATGATCGCTTGCAGATTCGTGCCGCTGCCCGAAATCAGAACGCCGATCGGAACTTGTCTTGCCATGGTCTGGTTCTAAGCGCGCAGGCTTGCGCCGCGCAAACCGCCGCGAATTTCGCCGATGACGAAGGACTCCTCGCCGATCTGCCGAAGCGACCGCTGCATGCCTTCGGCAGCATTCTTACCGACCACGAGGATCAATCCCAAGCCGTTATTGAAAGTGCGGTCCATCTCGGCTTGCTCGACCCGGCCCAGCCGCTGAATCAGTCTGAATATCACCGGCACCGGCCAACTGCCGCGCTCGATGACGGCGCGCCTCCCTTTGGGTAACACGCGGGGCAAATTGCCCGCGATACCGCCGCCGGTAATATGCGCCGCCCCCTTGATCGGGAAGCGGGTGAAAAGCCGGCGGGCGATTTTGGCATAGATGCGCGTCGGCTCCAGGAGTTCCTCGCCCAGGGTGCGGCCTAGATCAGGAACCCTTTGGCGAAGTTTGAATCGCGCTTTTTCGAGCAACACTTTGCGAGCCAGGGAGTAGCCGTTGCTATGCAGCCCGCTCGATGGGATGCCGATCAACACATCGCCGACAGCGACCGCCGCGGGATCGATAATCTTGCGCTTTTCCAAAACACCCACGACAAAGCCGGCGAGGTCGTACTCGCCCGGGGGAAAATCGCCCGGATGCTCGGCGGTCTCGCCGCCGATGAGCGCACAGCCCGCCGCACGGCACCCGGCAGCGACGCCGCGCACTACCGCTTCGGCGATGTTCACGTCGAGCTTGCCGCAGACAAAGTAATCCAGAAAAAACAGCGGCTCCGCGCCCTGGGTCAGGATATCGTTCACACCCATAGCCACCAGATCGATGCCCACGGTGTCGTGGACTCCGGTCAGGAAAGCGATTCTAAGTTTGGTGCCGACCCCGTCGGTCGACGAGACCAAAATCGGATGGCGATAACCGCGCGCTTTGAGATCGAAAAGCGCGCTGAAGCCGCCCACGCCGGCGACCACGCCCGGGATGCGAGTTTTGCGCGCGATGGGACCAATCCTGCGCACCAGTTCGTCTCCGGCTTCGATGCTCACTCCGGCTTTCGCGTACGTCAGTTTTTCAGGGGCGACCATGGATGATAGTTAGTCGGGATAGGTTCGACCGGCGGCTCGTCGGGCGTCACACTAGTATCTCTGCGCGCATCATAGCGCAGCGCGCAAGGAAATTCACGTGGTCGAGCCGGCCGCGGCATCCGGCGCGCCGCTCGCCGCGGCCAGAAGCGCGCGAATTTTCAGAGTGTAATTCCCGAACCGGGCATCGCTCATCATTTCCATGGTCCGCGGGCGCGGCAATTCGATCTCGATTTTTTCCAACAACCGGCCGGGGCGGGCCGACATAACAAACACCTTATCGGAAAGAAAAACCGCTTCCTGAATGCTATGGGTCACGAACAGAACGGTCTTTTTTCTTTCTTCCCAGATGCGCAGCAGCTCGAGATCCAGCTCGTCGCGCGTCATCGCGTCCAAGGCGCCGAAAGGCTCGTCCATGAGCAAAAGCTGCGGGTCCGTCACCAGGGCGCGGCAAAGCGACGCGCGCTGCTGCATGCCGCCGGAGAGCTGGTGCGGAAACATGTCTTCGAAGCCCGCCAAGCCGACCAGTTTGATCAGCGCCCGAGCTGTTTCCTGGTACCTCGCGGGATCGAGCCTGGCGAACTCGACCGGCAGGAGAATGTTGCCCAGCACCGAGCGCCATTTGAGCAATACCGGCGCTTGAAACACCATGCCAACGTTTTCCAGCGGCTGATCGATCCGCTTGCCGTTGACGACGATGTTTCCGGAGGATGCCGGCAACAGGCCTGAAATAATTTTAAGCAGCGTGCTTTTGCCGCAGCCGCTCGGTCCGACGATGGAGACGAAGTTGCCGGAGTCAACCTCGAAGGAGATGCGATCGAGTGCGGTGACGGTCCGGGCACCGTTCGCAAAAACCCGGGTGACTTCTTCGACGGCGATCAGCGGCAGCACGAGGCAACCTGAGCGGCCGTATTCCCTAACGCTTGATAAACTGATTGGTGAAAACTTCCTTCGCCGTCACCTTGCGGCCGATATCGAAAAATTCGTTGACGATCCGTACAGTTTTCTCCGTGATGTCGGGCCTCATATAGCCCAAGCCCGACTGAATCGACTCCGCCGGCAGGTAGACCTCGTTCAGGGCGTTTCTCAATTGTACCGTCACCAAGTTCTGGTCCAGTTCCGGCTTGTGTTTGAGGAGAATTTTGAGCGCATCCTCTTGATGATCCCGCGCATAGCGCAAGCCCTCCATGGTCGCCTCCACGTAGGCGCGCACGAATTCCGGCCGCTTCTTCACGTCGTCCTCTTTCACGACCAAACCCGTGCCGTAGATGTCGAGGCCGGTGTCCTTCATGAAAATCCGGTTGAGTTTGACTCCCACTTTTCTGGCCGCCAGCTCCGCGATCTCGTCGTTCGAGCCTCGGTACATCACGATAAAATCGGCCTTCTTGGTCGCCAATGCGGCGGGTTGCAGCGGCGGCGCCGTCTCTTGAATGCGGATCGCTTTGTAGTCGATCTTATTGATGCGGCAGTAAGCCGGCATCAAATACCATTGAGCCTGCCCCGGACTGATGGCATAAATTTTTCCCTCGAGATCCTTGAGTTGCTTGATGATCGTATCTTCGCGCCACAGGATGGTCGTGGGAACATAGCCAAACTGGGCCACGGTCTGAATCGGCATACCCCGGGAGCGGGCCACGATCGTCGTCGAAATATCGGCAAAACCGAAGTCGGCGCCGCCGGATCCGATCGTTCGCACCGTGTCCGCCGAGCCCGTGCTCGACTGTATCGTCACGTTTAAACCTCGCTTGGCATAGAAGCCCCTGTCCAGGGCCACGAACCAGGGCGCGTGCTTACCGCCGATGATGAAGTCCATACGAATAGTCGCCCGCGTCAGCTGGGCAGCCTGAACGCGCATGCCGCCCAGGAGCATACCCACCGCCAAGAAAACGGCGCCGATCATAATAATGCGAATCTTATCAACCGATCTCATGGCTCCCTCCACTCATTGACGTGTCAAAAAGATCCTTCCACTTCCCGTACCGCCGCGCTCCAGGGCGCCAGCTTACGTTGCGCGAGCTCCGCCAACAAGAACAAGCCGAGCGATAACCCCGCCAGAATCAACAGGATCACGAGGGCAAAGGCGGTGTCCAGGCTGTAATTTGCCTGGAGAACCAGATAACCGAGGCCCTCGTTGGCGGCGACGAACTCGGCGACGATGGCGCCGGTAACGGAAAGCACAATGGCGACTTTGATGCCGGCAAACATGTAGGGCAGCGAATTAGGCAGACGGATTTTCTTGAACACGTCGAGGGCCGAGGCGCGGTTGACGCGCGCCAAGTCCAACAGCTCCGGCTCGACTTCCTTCAAACCGACCACTGTATTGACGACGATCGGAAAGAACGCCACGAGGAAGGCGATGGCGATTTTCGACATCAGACCGTAGCCGACCCAAATCACCATCAAAGGCGCAAAGGCGCTTTTCGGCATGGCGTAAAGGATCACGATCAGCGGATAAATCGTGTTTTGCATGTGGCGCGAATAGACGACGGCGATAGCGAAGCCCACGCCCAACACCAGGGACAGAGCAAAGCCGCCGAAGGCCTCGATGAAGGTGATCAAAGCGTGGTTGCCGAGGATCGGCAGTTTATTGAAAAACGCGGTCCAGAGATCGCGCGGGGGCGGCAAAATGAAGGCGGGAACTTGGATCACTTTGACGACAATTTCCCAGAGCACCAAAAGCGCTACGAAAAACAAAACCGGCTCGGCGATATTTTTCCAGGAAAACTTCACGGCAGCACTTCGCAGCCGACGTTAATGGAAAGCTCCCATGGTGTCAAGGAAAGCGCGAAATTCGCATTCCCGCGAACTGGCAAAGCGTCTCAATTCTTTGAGCCTGACAAACAGGTCCAGATCCAAGGCGCGCTTAGGGTCCGCGCGCGCGACGAGGTACTCTTATTGTACGATCGAGCGAGCGAATCAAGCGCAACGAAACAGGTGGGTCTTTTTCATCAGGCTCAAGGTTCTTCCTGGTCGCGTTTGAGCTGGCTGTGGTGGAGCAGCATCTCGCGCTTTTGCTGGATCATCTCCCGTTCTTGACGGAGAAAGCGTTCCACGGCGCGGCGAAATTTGCCGTCGACGATATAATGAACGCTGGTCGTGTGCTCCGGATCCAGGCCGCGCAGTTGCTTGAAACTGCCGCCCGCGCCGGCTTCGAAACGCCGCAAACCCGTGCGGATCGAATGCTCGATGGCGGAGTAATAACAGACGTTAAAGTGCAAAAACGGGTGTTCTTCGAAAGCTCCCCAGTACCGGCCGTAAAGAGCGATATCGTCGCGCACGTTAAACGTGCCGGCGATGGTCTTGCCGTCACGCTCGGCGAGGATCAGGCATAAGTGGCCGGCGAAGCGCCGGTGCAACTCGTCGAAAAACCGCTGGGTCAGATACTGCCGACCGTAATAGAGCCGGTCAATGTGCCCCGTGTAGAGGCGAAACATAGTACGCACTTGATTCTGCGTCAGCTCCTCGCCTTCGTAGGCACGGATGGCAATACCCCGTTTGGCCATTTCGCGCCGCTCGCGCTTGACCTTGTTGCGGCGGTCGCTGCGGAAGCTGTGGAGATAATCGTCAAAAGAGCTAAAGCCCCGATTTTGCCAGTGGTATTGGATGCCCATGCGCGGGAGAAAACCCACCCGCTCGAGCGTCTCTCGCTCGTCATCGAGGCAAAAGTTGACGTGAACCGATGAGATCTTGTTGTCGGCGGCAATCTTGGCCATGGCCTGTCCCATAAAGCCTATGAGCTCGGCGCGGTCCTCGCCCGGAGCGGTCAGGAAACGATGGCCGGTCGCGGGCGTAAATGGCACCCCCACCAACATCTTGGGATAATAGGAAATACCCGCATGGTGCGCCGCTTGCGCCCATTCATAGTCGAACACGAACTCGCCCATGCTGTGGAGCTTTAGATACATCGGACATGCCGCCACCATGACACCGCCCTTTTCGACCACGATATGATGCGGCAGCCAGCCCGTTTGCTCGTTGACACAACCGGATTGTTCCAGGCAATCCAACCAGTCCCACTTCAAAAACGGCGATGTGTTATCGATTAGCAGATCCCAGCGTTCGCGCTCCACGTCGCACATGCGGCGTAGGATCTTTAACGCTACTTGATCGGACATGGCGCCATCCTATCACGAGTGCGGGTCGCAGCAAACTTTTTGGGCCATCAGGGAGGCTTGGCCGGGGTTGGCCCTATGGTTTCAAATCCAGGTTCAAAGGCGGCTTTCATGCACCCTTGACAACGAGTAGGCGGAGCCTTAAACCTTAACCACGTAGGGAAATTCCATGGTCGTCTATAATCTCCGCTGCAAAAAAAAACACAGTTTCGAGGGCTGGTTTCCGAGCTTTGAGGACTTTCAGAAGCAAGCCGAGAAAATGCTCATCTCCTGCCCCTCCTGCGGCACGACCAAAGTCGAGAAAGTGCCGCATGCTTGTGCCGTACATGTAAAAAAGGACCCTCCGGCGCTTCGCGCCACGAGGCCTGAGCCGCCCGCCGCGGCTTCGCCGCCAGCCGCCGAGTTCAAAGAGATGCTGATTCGCATCCACCACTACGTCAAGGAAAATTTCGAAGACGTGGGCTCCCGATTTGCCGAAGAAGCGAAGCAAATTCACAAGGGCGAAGCTGAAGAGCGCCCGATCCACGGCACGGCCACTGTCAAAGAAGCCACGGAATTGGTGGAGGAAGGCGTGCCGTTTATTCCCCTGCCGAAACCGGAGCTCGACAGCTAGCTGGAAGTTTCTCGCGATCGAGCAGCCCATATCACCGGTGCCGCCGAAAGGCGGCATTTTTGTTTTGCCGGTCCTTGCAATCGGCGTCCCGTTGCGAAATAAAATCATCCCTGCTTCGCTGGGAGGCGACATGCTGCTTATCAATAACGAAACCGTCGAAAAAATTCTCGATATCAAGGGCTGCATGGAGGCCCTCGAAATCGGTTATCGCGACCTCATCCAAGAGCGCGCCAACTACCGCGGCCGCTACGATTTTTTCGTGCCCAACGACGATCCCAGGCTGATGTACCGCTGGGGCACCATGGAGGGCGCTTCGCGCTCCTTCGAGACCATGGCGATCCGCATGAAATCGGACATGCTCGAATGGCCGGAAGGCAAGACCGTCGAAAAGTATTGCGTCGAACCGGGGACGTTTTGCGGTATCGTCATGGTTTTTTCCACGCGCAATGGCGAGCCGCTGGCGATCATCAATGACGGCATCATCCAGCATATGCGCGTCGGCGGCTGCGCCGGACTCGGCGCCAAATACCTCTCCCGCGAAGACTCGAGTGTCATCGGCATATTCGGCTCGGGGGGCATGGCGCGCACCTACTTGCTCGCCTTCCACGAAGTGAGAAAGATTCGCGAAGTTCGCGTCTACAGCCCGAACCAGAAAAATCGCGAAACGTACGCCCACGAAATGAGCGAAATGCTCGGAGTTAAAATTGTCCCCGTGGCGGGTCCGCGCGATGTCGTGCGCGATGCAGACATTGTGGCCACCTGCACCGATTCAATCCGGGTCGTCGTCAGCGACTGGTCTTGGATCGAAGCCGGCATGCATCTCACCTGCGTCAAGGCCAACGAGTGGAGTCCGGAGATCGTTGACAAAGCCGACCTGGTGATCAAAATGGGACGTCCGACCTTGAACCTCGACGTCGGGCAAATCCGTATCGGCGCGGAGGCTGCCGTCGTCGCCGGCAACGCTGAGGAAATCAAGCGTATCGCCAACCCCAAGGTCGATATTTTTTCCCGGGAGTTTCCCCTGCTCACCGACATCATGTCTGGAAAGCTCAAAGGACGAACCCATCGAAACCAGGTGACGTTTTTCGCCAACAGCGGCACTCAGGGCCTGCAATTCGCCTCCACCGCCGGCTACGTCGTGCGCGAGGCCAAACGTCGGGGGCTCGGCCAGGAAATCCCCACGAGCTGGTTTTTGCAGGATATCCGCGATTAACACCTGGGGAGCCGGAGCGCTGTTCCGCCGGATCGAGGGGAACCGGTTGTCGAGAGGTGCGGATTGCAAACATGGCTGAAACTTCCATCTTGACCTCAACTGAAGCGGCACGCCGCATGCGGGAAGCCGTCCACGGCAAAGCGGTAAACTTCTATGCGATGTACTCGAGCGTGCTCGGGGGCATCGTCACCAATCCGGCATTTATGGTTTTGCCGCTGGACGATCATATGGTGCACCGGGGCCACGCCGTTTTTGACACCGCTACGCTGACCGGCGGCATGCTCTATCAACTCGACCCGCATTTGGATCGGTTAATGCGCTCGGCCGAGGGCGCGCGCATCCCCTTGCCCTTTCCGCGCGAGCGGCTGCGTCAAATTATTCTGGAAACCGCGGCGGCGAGCCGGCGCCGCGAGGCGTCCGTGCGCTACTGGCTTTCCGCCGGTCCCGGCGGCTTCGCCCTCGGCCCGGCGGAGTGCGTCGGCAGCAGCTTCTATGTCATCATTTTCAAGCCGGAGGCTTATCCGGAAAGCTACTACCAACAGGGCATCAAGCTCATCACCAGCCAGGTGCCGATTAAACCGCCCCTGTTCGCCCGCATCAAATCAACCAATTATCTGCCCAACGTGCTGGTCGTTCTGGAAGCCAAAGACCGCGGCGCCGACAACGGGGTTTTCATCGACCAGCGCGGCAATGTAGCGGAAAGCTCCAACATGAACATCGCGTTTGTTACCAAGGACCGGTTGTTTCGCCACCCACCCTTCGAGGCGATCCTTTCGGGCATCACCATCCAGCGCGTGCTCGAGTTCACCCAACGGCTCGTAACCCAAGGCGCTCTACGCGCCGTCCGACTCGCCGATATTCCGGTCGCGGAAGGACGCGGCGCGGCCGAAATGATGCTGATCGGCAGCTCGATCAAAATCGCGCCGGTGGTCGAGTGGGATGGTCAAAAAATCGGCGACGGCAAACCCGGTCCGATCGCCATGAAGCTTTTGGAAATGTGGAACGAAGACGCGCAATCGGCGACGGACCAACTCGTTCCCGTGCCCTAAAAAGACGCAGTCTAAAACCGCTCGCGTGCGGCCTTTAGACCGTTTCCCCCTGCGGCGGGCCGAAGGCCCGGACAAATGATTCTTGGGTAAAAGAGTGTGCCGCTATAGCGGAAATCACCTGGATGTCATCCTGAGCGCCAGCGAAGGATTTGCTTTTGTCCAGCCGATTTTGACTAATTATTCTTACGGTTGAACCGAAGTAGCGAGCTGGAGCGGATTCTGCGGCCCCGTCTCAAAATACCATTACGACAGAGTCTTAATAGGCGGCGTAACTGCTTCCTTCAACTCGCCGCCAGTTGCGCAAACCGTTTTTGCATCGTCTCAATTCTTTTGAGGTAGCCCTGCAAAGCATGAGTTCCACAACGCTCGCCCGGCGTGACCCGAAAGCCGCGCGCAGCGAAGGCCTCTCCTCTCCTCGGACCGCACAGGTGAATCACTGCCGCAAGTCTTTGCTTTTGCGCCAGGCTCACCCTGGACTTCGAACGAACAGCCAGAGTTTCGACCACGCGCTGGTGCAGGTATGCCGCGGTCATCTCGACCGCATGGCTCGGTAGGATTCGTGTATAGAGGCTATTGAACCAGCAAGAGTTCGGATCATGCCAGGGACCTTCCCCGACAACGGTGTGGCTGCGGATACAATACTTCCGCGCCTCGGCGAACGTGCCGTCGGTGATTTGAAACATCCCCAGCGCGCTGGAGGCCGGACGATAGATTTCAAAAGGGTTCCGCGACCACCGCCAGCGCCAGTAGGTGCGCGCCAAGGGATTTCCGTCGCTCTCGACCTGAGCCAACGCGGCGAGGAATTCCGCCGAGATGATGCTTGTCGAATGCTTCTCGAATAGCGCCCCGTAACTCTGCCAGGTTGACACGGGACTCTTCGATAAGGAGCCGCTGAGCGGCGCTAAGATCTCCCCGGGCTTGCGCACGACCTGATAGACCAGGTTAACCGCGAAGAACCCGGAGATTCCCAAAACGCTCCACCACAAAATCGCGCTTTTCCAACGGAGCCTTTTGGACTTCCGCGTAAAATATCGAACACTGTTATAAACGATAGCCGTCACGTAAAAAGATCAACATCCCGGTCGTCTCGTGGAAAAGCCGATTATAGAAGTTATCGGGTTAATTGTCCTTCGCATGCTCCCGGCACCTCACGAAATTTACCATCTTCATGCTCATCACGACTTCCTTTTTTTGATTGAGCACTTCGATAAAAGTGCGGACGATACCGCGGTCGGGGCGGGACTCGGAACGGCGGGCTTCCAGGACCGTGGCGCGCACGGAGAGTTCGTCACCGGGAAAGACGGGTTTGTCCCAGCGCAGTTCATCGCCGCCGGGGGAACCGAGATTGGCGACCGTGGAGAGGTAGTTCTCGCTGTAGAGGCGCATCATGAGCGCCGCGGTTTGCCAGCCGCTGGCAATCAGGCCGCCGTAGATGCTTTTTTTCGCCGCTTCCTTCTCGACATGGTAAGAAAGCGGGACGTAGCGTCTGCCGAATTCGAGCACTTCTTGCTCATCGACTGCGATGGAGCCGAATTCGTGCACACTCCCGGGAACGTAATCTTCGAAGTAACGGTCCTCTGGAGCATGGGCGAAGTTGCTGCTGTTCATGTTCTCACTCGTTGCTGAAATTTCTATTGCTGTTGGCTGGCTTGTCGCTGAGCCAAGATACGTCTCACCTTGCTCGGCATGTCATCGGCCTTCAGAATATCGCTAATAACCGCCACCGAGTCGGCGCCGACTTGCCATACCCGTTGGACGTTTTGCTCAGTAATTCCGCCGATGGCAACGATGGGCAATTTCACGGCACTGCGAATTTGCCGAAGCATATCGGCGCCGCGGGCGGTGTAGCCGGTGTCTTTCGTCGCCGTGCCGAACATGGGACCGAAGCCGATATAATCGGCGCCATTGCGCTCAGCTTCTTGGGCCTGCTCCAGATCGTGGGTTGAGATCCCGATGATTTTCTTGCCCATGAGTTGTTTGCCGGCAACCAACGGCAAGTCGTCTTGGCCTAAATGGACGCCGTCGGCGTCGCACGCCAAAGCAATGTCCACCCGGTCGTTGACGATCAGCTTGCAACCGCGGCTTTGGGTCGCGGCGCGCGCCTGGCGCGCCAGGTCGAGAAAGTCTCTTGGCGTGAGTGCTTTGACGCGCAATTGGAGCATGGTCACGCCGCCGTCGAGTAAATCGCTGAGCACGGCCCCGGCGGCGCGGCCTTGGGTTTGCTCCGGGTCGAGGACGCCATACAGCGGCGGCAGATTGAACGTCATTGACGGACTAACTTTCTTTCTTGAGGTCGATATGCAGATCGGTGATCTTTTTCCGCAGCGTGTTGCGGTTGATGCCGAGGAGTTGCGCCGCGCGAATCTGGTTGCCGCGGGTTTTTTTCAAGGTGAGCTCCAGCAGCGGTCGCTCCACCCGCTCGATCACCAGGGAGTAAAGGTTATCCACGTCGACGCCTTCGGTGCGCCGAAAATAATCTACGAGCTTATGGCGGATGATCTCTTCGAGGGAGAGCTGGTCTACTTCCAGAGAGGTGGCCGCCGGTTTGTTTTGCAGCGTGAAATCCTTGGGAAAGAGAATCGGTCCGGAAGACAGCACCGCGGCGCGGATGAGCGTATTTTCTAGCTCGCGAACGTTGCCGGGCCAGGAATGGTCTTCGAGAATTTTCTGCGCTTCCGGCGATACGCCGGAAATTTGCAGGCCCATCTCGCGGTTTATTTTGTCGAGAAAATAGCCGATCAAAAGCGGGATATCGCCCCGCCGCTCGCGCAGCGGCGGCAGGTAGATCGGAATGACCTTCAGGCGGAAGTAGAGATCTTCGCGAAAGCGTTTTTCCTTGACGGCTTTATCCAAATCCTGATTGGTGGCGGCGAGGATGCGCACGTCGGCCTTCAGGATTTCACGACCGCCGACGCGACTGTACTCGTGGTCCTGGAGTACCCGCAGCAGTTTGGTCTGGAGATCCAGGGGAATATCGCCCACCTCGTCGAGAAAAAGCGTGCCCCCTTCAGCCAGCTCGAACTTGCCCAGGCGCCGATCGAGGGCGCCGGTAAAGGCTCCCCTCTCGTGGCCGAAAAGCTCGCTTTCCAGCAGGTCGCGCGGGATTGCCGCACAATTGATCGCAATGAAGGGCTGGTTCCAGCGCGGTGAGTTGTAGTGAATGGTCTTGGCGACCAGCTCCTTGCCGGTACCGCTCTCGCCGAGGATGAGAATCGTCGCCAGCGTGTCGACCACCTGGCCGATGGTCTTATAGACCGTCTGCATGCTCGAGCTAGTGCCGATGATGTTGACCCCCGGTTCGAAACGCTTTTTAATTTCTTCTTTGAGTTCGCGAAAATCGCGGCTCAATTTGCGGCTATCGACGGCGCGTTTGACGAGGACGAGAGCCTCGTCCAGATCGAAAGGCTTCGTAATGTAGTCGAAGGCGCCGTTCTTCATCGCCCCGATGGCATTGCGCATGGTATTCTGCGCCGTCATGACGATGGTCGCGATATCGACGCCGCCGTCCTTGAACTCTTTGAGCAACTCCAAGCCGTCCACGTCGGGCAGCTTGATATCCATCAGGGCGACATCGAATTGACTGTTTTTCACGGCCAACCGGCCCGACTCGCCGGTGCCGGCGGTTTGAACCCAATAACCATCATCCTCCAGTGCTTTTTGCAGCACTCGGCGCAGAGAATCCTCGTCCTCAATTATAAGAATTTTTCCCTGGTTCATCGCGATCCATCCGCCACGACTAGAGAAACCTTGAAAATGCTTCCCTTGCCCCGGGTGCTTTCGACTCGAATCACCCCGCCGTGCTCTTTAACGATTCGGTAGCAGATCGCCAGCCCGAGCCCCGTTCCGTTGGTTTTGGTGGTAAAAAACGGCGAGAAAATATGCGGCAGGTCTTCCTCGGCGATGCCGCTGCCTTGGTCGGCCAGATCGATCCAGATGATCCGGCCTGGCCCCTTGCCCCGGCCGCCCACGTGATAATCGGTTTCCAGCCGCGTCGTGACAGTGAGCGTGCTGTTGGCTTGCATTGCCTGAAAAGCGTTTTTGACCAGGTTCAAAAACACCTGGATCAGCCGGGCGCGATCGCCCCGAATTGGCGGGAGGCTGGGATCAAAGCGTTTGCGGATCTGAATTGCCTTTTCCTCCGCCGACTGACTCTCCAGCCACAGTACGTCGTCCAGGACTTCGTGGATATTCAGCGGTTCCAGGTTGAGCCGGGCCGGGCGCGACAGGTCGAGCAACTGTTCGATCAGTTGGTTGACCCGATCGACCTCGCGAATCATGATGTCGGTAAATTCGCGCACCGAGGGATTGCCGTCGGCGGAACGGCGCAACAGTTGCGCAGCGCCCTTGATGCCCCCCAGCGGATTTTTGATTTCATGCGCGAGGCCGGCCGCCAGCGTGCCCATCAAAGCCAGACGGTCGGCGCGCTTCAAGTCCTCTTCAAGTTCCTTGCGGTGACCGATATCGCGCGCGAGCAGGATTACGCCCTCGAAGTTGTCGTCCCCACTGTGAAGCGGCGAGACGGTGACGCTTACCGGCGTTTTTTTCCCCCACCGGCTGACGAAATCGCCCTCGCCGCGGGCGCTCTCCTGGCGCGGCGGGTGCGCTTTCTTGATCATTTCGATCAGCCATGGCTCGAGCTTGAAAATCTGCTCCCAAGGTTGACCCGCGGCCGACGAAGACGAGATATCTGTCAAAAGTTCAGCCGCTTCATTAAAAAACCCAATCCTCCCCTCGGCGTCGACCGTGACCACGCCGTCGTCGAGATTGGCGAGTATCTCTTCCCAGGAGATTTGCGACAAGGGACGGCCGTTCGACGGAGCCAAGGATTCCATGGCGGGGTGTAATCTAAGGACGGATCATAGCAGATACCATCCTACGCGCAAACGCCGCACGGGCCGCGGGCCTTGCGTTGACGGCGACAACTATGCTAGTAATTAAGCACACTTTAAGCGTTAGCACTCAAAGTGGGCGTTGCCCGCTTTTTTTGTTTATAGGGCCTGAAAAGAATGGATGCGACCCTCGGCCGGATATGGGAATTGGCGGCGCCGTTGGCAGAGGAGGAGGGGCTGGAGATCATCGACATCGAACTCAGGCGCGAGGGCAGCCGGGGCGGACGAGTGCTGCGCTTGTATCTCGACAAAGACGGCGGCCCGAACATGGATGACCTAAGCCGCGTCAGCCGCAGCCTGAGCGAGCTTCTCGATTTTCATGATGTCGTCGCAGGGTCTTACATCCTGGAGGTCTCTTCTCCCGGCGTCAATCGTCCGCTCAAGCGGCCCGAGCACTTCGTCAGGTTTGTCGGCAAAAAGGTGCGCGTCCGTACGCGCGAGCCAATCCAGGGGAGACGATCTTTTGTCGGCCAATTGTTGGAGGTCCGAACCGACGGCATCTCTGTCAATCAGGACGGGGCCAGATGTGAAATTCCGTTTAGGGTGATCGAACGGTCGAATTACGAGCATGAGTGGAGCGCCTAATATGCAGCAAGATCTCAATCGTGTAATTGAACAAGTGAGCAAAGAAAAGGGAATCGACAAAGCGATTTTGATCAGCGCGCTGGAAAACGCCATGGTCTCGGCGGCGAAGAAGACTTTTGGTCACCAGCGTAAGATCGAAGCACAGTTCAATCCCGAAATCGGCGAAGTCGAGCTTTTCGAGTCCAAGACCGTTGTCGAGACGGTTCAGGACGAGGCGACGGAAATCACTGTGGGTGACGCGCGGGAAAACCTCGATCCGGACGCCCAGATCGGCGACGAGCTTTTGACCAAGCTCGATTCCGCCCTGTTCGGGCGCATCGCGGCGCAGGCAGCGAAGCAAAACATCGTGCAGCGCGTGCGCGACGCCGAACGGGAGATTATCTATAACGAATTCAAGGGGCGCGAGGGACAGCTGGTCAACGGCATCGTGCAGCGCTTCGAGAAACGAAACATCATCGTCAACCTCGGGCGCACCGACGCCATCCTGCCGGAAAAGGAACAGGTGCCGCGGGAGCGCTACCGGCAGGGCGATCGAATAAGGGCTTATATCGTCAGTGTGGAGATCACCAGCCGCGGACCGCAGATCATATTGTCGCGAACCCATCCCGGCATGCTGATTCAACTTTTTGCGCAGGAGGTCCCGGAAATATACGAGGGCATCGTCGAGGTCAAGGGCGCCGCCCGCGAACCCGGGGGGCGGGCCAAGATCGCCGTGATTTCGCACGACCCCGACGTCGATCCGGTCGGCGCCTGCGTTGGTATGAAAGGCACCCGAGTCCAATCGGTGGTTCAGGAGCTGCGAGGGGAGAAAATCGATATTGTTCATTGGATACCCGACCAGGCCGAATACGTTTGCCGAGCTTTAGCTCCGGCCAAGGTTGCCAAAATCATTATCGATGATGAGGATCACACGATGGAAGTGATCGTCCCCGACGACCAGCTTTCGCTCGCAATCGGCAAGAAAGGCCAGAATGTCCGGCTCGCTTCCCGGCTCACCGGCTGGCGCATTGACGTGCGTAGCGAGGCAGAGGCCGAGGCGGAAACCCGCCAGGCGCGCCAATCGATCGGCGCAATACCGGGGATCGGCGACATCGCGTCAGAGCTGCTGTTTCAGGAAGGCTTCAAGTCTGCGGAAGACGTGGCGGATAGTGCTCTGGAAGAAATCATGGAAGTCGAAGGTATCAGCAAAGAAAAAGCCGAAGCCTTGCACAAGGCGGCCACAGAGTATGTCGCTGAGAAACGTAGCAAAGAAGCTGCGGCGGCCGCAGAAGCGGCGGCCGCAGCCGTGGTGCCGGACGCCCCGGTCGAGCAGGAGATCCCCGAGCGCGGTTAAGAGCTTTGTCCAAAGGAAAACATGCGCCCGAGCGCACCTGCCTGGGGTGCGGCGCGCGGGAGAAACAGGCCATCATGATTCGTTTAACCGCCACAAGCGACGGGGGCGTGATAATGGAGCCGATCCAGGGGCGCGGGGGCTACCTGCACAGGCGCGAGGATTGTTGGAAGATGTTTATCAACCGAAAGAGCCATTTCAGAGCTTTTCGCAGGGAGACCAGCAGGACCGCCAGGGAAACGCTGGTGCGGCAACTCAAGGCTCGATACGGGGAGTAAGACGAGATGGGAAAGACGAGAGTCCATCTACTCGCAAAAGAATTGGGCGTCGAGACTAAGGACCTGATCGCTCAGCTAGACAAGCTGGGGTTGCGCGGCCGCAAGGCGCAGAGCGCCCTGGAAGACGATGAGGTCGCAAGGGTGCGCACCGCGTTGACCGCACAGGAAAAGCCGCAGGTGCATGTCGGTGAAGAAAAAGTGATCGCCGAACGCCTTGTCAAGACGGAAGACGAGACCCACAGCGCCTCTGAGGCGCGCGAAACCGTGGTCGAGCGCCGGGTGCGGGCCAATGTGATTCGCCGTCGCGTCAGCCGGATTGAAGTCCCGCAAACCGAAAAGCAGGACGAGATCGAGATCCCGGTGCAAAGGCCGGCTGCACCCAAGGGCTTATCAGACGATGAAGCCGCTATAGCTGCCGTCGCCCCGCTAGAGCCTGCGCCAGCGGAACCCGCCCCCCTTCCTGAAGTCGAGTTCACTGAAGAAGCCGGGCCGGCGCAAAAACATGCCGCAGAGCCAGCGCCGACGGAAGAATCTGCCGCGGTCCATATGCCGCCATCGCCTGCCCCTGCGCGCCCCGAACCGCAAGCGTCGGTCGCAGCCGATGTGGCGCCGTCGCCGGTTCAGGCGGAAGCGCCCAGAGGCGGCGCCCGCATTCTCGGGCGTATCGACCTCAAGCAGACCTTGCGCGTCGAACCCGCCCCGACACCAGTATTGCGCAAACCGGCTCCGGGACCGGCCGGGGCGAGACCCGCAGACGCTGGCGTACGCCCAGCGGACGGCGCAGCCGCCCCTTCCGGCGAGGACAAGCCGAAAGCCGGTCGCCATAAAAAGCGTGTCGTCAAGAAACAGGACGTGCTGGAGTTTAGAGAAAAAGAGCTGCGCGGCGGCCGCGTTCCCAAAAAGAAACGCGTGCTACCGGGCAAGGAAATTCGTAAGACCGAAATCACCGTCCCGAAGGCAAGCAAACGGGTGATCAAGATTTCCGAGGTCATTACCGTCGGCGACCTGTCGCGGGAGATGGGCGTGAAGGCCGGCGAAGTAATCAAAAAACTGATGGGTATGGGCATGATGGCGACCATCAACCAGGTGCTCGACGCCGATACGGCAACTTTGATCGCATCGGAATTCGACCATCAGGTCGAAAACGTGGCCTTTGACGTCGAAAGCGCCCTCGAGTTGGAGCACCACGTCGAAGAGGATCCCGCCGCGCTGACAACGCGCCCGCCGGTGGTCACGATCATGGGCCACGTCGATCACGGCAAGACCTCGCTTCTGGATGCCATTCGCAGCACCCACGTCACCGCCCAGGAACCTGGCGGTATCACCCAGCATATCGGTGCCTATCACGTGCAAGTGGACGGGCGCAGCGTGACCTTCTTGGATACCCCGGGCCATGAAGCCTTCACGGCCATGCGCGCCCGCGGCGCCAAAGTCACTGACATCGTCGTGCTCGTGGTCGCCGCCGATGACGGCGTGATGCCGCAGACGGTAGAAGCGATCAATCACGCACGGGCTGCCGACGTGCCGATTCTCGTGGCCGTGAACAAAATCGATCTGCCTAACGCCAATCTGGAAAAGGTGAAAAGAGAATTGTCGGAATACGGCCTGGCCGCGGAAGACTGGGGTGGGGATACGGTATATGCGCCGGTTTCCGCCAAGACCGGCGAAGGCATTCAACACCTGTTGGAGATGCTGCTGCTCCAGGCCGACATCCTGGAAGTCGAAGCCAACCCCCAAAAGCTCGCCCGTGGCGCAATCATTGAAGCCAAACTGGACCGTGGCCGCGGTCCTGTAGCCACGGTGCTCGTGCAGGAAGGGACGCTGCGCGTCGGCGATGCCTTCGTGTGCGGCGTGTTTCACGGCAAAGTCCGAGCGATGATCGACGATCATGGCCGCAAGGTCGAAGCTGCGCCGCCTTCGTTCCCGGTCGAGATTCTAGGCCTGCAGGGCGTGCCACAGGCTGGCGACTCTTTCGTTGCCGTAGCCGACGAGGCCAAGGCGCGGCAAGTGGCCGACTATCGCCAGAGCAAGCAGCGCGAGAGCGAACTGGTAAAATCGAGCAAGGTGTCGCTCGAAGAACTTTACGATCAGATTAAAACCGGCGACGTTAAGGAACTGCGCGTGGTCCTCAAGGCGGACGTTCAAGGATCCGTTGAAGCGGTTTCCGATGCGCTCGGGCGCTTGTCCACCGGCGAAGTCAAACTCAAAGTCATCCACGGCTCGGTGGGCGGTATCACCGAGAGCGATATCTTGCTCGCGGCGGCCTCCAACGCCATCGTCATCGGCTTTAACGTGCGGCCGGAATCGAAGGGTGCGGCACTCGCGGCCCGAGAGGGCGTCGAGGTGCGCTTGTACACGATCATATACGAAGCCGTGGCGGACGTCCGAGCGGCGATGGAAGGCCTGCTCGAGCCGACATTCCGCGAGCAAATCCAAGGTCGGGTCGATGTCCGGCAGATTTTCAATATCGCCGGGGTCGGCACGATTGCCGGTTGCCACGTCACCGAAGGAAAAGTCGCGCGCGGCAACTCGGTACGCCTGCTGCGCGACCAAGTGGTGGTGCACGAGGGCAAGCTCGCCAGCTTGAAACGCTTTAAAGACGACGTGCGCGAAGTCGCCGCCGGCTATGAATGCGGTCTCTCGCTGGAAGGCTATCAGGATCTCAAGCAGGGCGATGTGATCGAAGCCTTTGAGCGCATTCCCGTGATCCGCCGCATCACCCCGGCGCAACCGGGACGCGAAGCCTCGCGCGCAAGCGGCGTCTAGGCAGACGACGAAGCCGCTCCAACCTCAACCTGCCAACATGGTAGTGGGAGTCCTAAAACTCAAACTGCTGATTCCCGAAAATCACTCGCTCAAGGGCAAGCGGGGAGTTCTCAAACGGATTCAGGCACGGGTCGCCGATCAATTTAATGTTTCGGTGACCGAGTGCGGCGACCAGGATCTATGGCAAAGCGCCGTGCTGGGCTTCGCGGCGGCGGGAACCAGCCGCCCCGTAGTGGAGGCGACGCTGCACAAGGTCGTCGATTTTATCGAAGCCTTGGGGCTCGCCGACCTAGGTGAATCCGGGTCGGAGTTTTTCCATTGCTGAGAGCCGTGGTTTACAGCGGCGGATGTCGCTCTGCCTGCTTCTATGGAATATCAACGTTCAGATCGTGTCGGCGACCAGCTCTTGCGGGTGATTTCGGAGCTACTGCGAAAGGACATCCGCGACCCGCGCGTGCGCGCGGTCGTTTTTACGCGCGTCATGGTCAGCAAGGATCTGCGTCACGCACGGGTCTATTTTAATCTCCTCGACAGCACCGACGGCGGCGACAGTGCCCTCGCGGGTCTTAAAAGCGCCACCGGTTTCATTCGCTCGAGGCTCGGCAAAGAACTCAGCCTGCGCTTTGTACCTGCCATTGAATTTACCTATGACGACAGCGAGGATGAAGCGCGGCGGATCGACGCGCTGCTAAAACAGCTTAAACCGTAGTCAGCCTCGTTGGGATCTCTCTCGGCGGCTTTGGCCCATTATTCCCGAAATGTCACGACCATGACCACGACACGAAGCGGGGTTTTGCTTATCGATAAGCCGGAAGGTCCATCGTCGGCCCAAGTGGTGGGTCGGGTGAAGCGATTGCTGGGCGCAAAAAAAATCGGCCATCTTGGCACTCTGGATCCTTTTGCTTCGGGCTTGCTTCTCCTCGGCGTCAATGAGGGGACGAAGGTCGCCGATATTTTTCTGGCCGGGACTAAATGCTACCGCGGCGTGATGCGATTGGGGGTGCAAACCGACTCGCAAGACGCCACCGGCAAGGTGGTGGAGGAACGGCCGGTGCCGCCGATCGGCGCGGCCCAGTTGCAGGCGTTGGAACAACAGTTTACCGGCTCGCTCCAGCAGGTGCCGCCGATGTTTTCGGCGCTGAAAAAGGACGGCGTGCGGCTTTACCGTCTGGCGCGCCAAGGCAAAGAAGTGCCGCGGGAGCCACGATCGATAACCATCTCGACGCTAACCTTGCGCCGCTGCGGCGCTCATGACATTGAGTTCGACGTCGCCTGTTCGCGCGGCACCTATGTCCGTACTTTGGCGGCCGATATGGGCCGGCATCTCGGCTGCGGCGCTCATCTTAGCTCCTTGCGGCGCACGGCCTGCGGCGCACTCACCATCGAGCAAGCCGTGACGCTGGAGGAGTTGGAAAAGCGCTGTGAAAAAGCGTCGGGGCTTATGCTGTCCCTGGCCGCGGCGTTGGCGCACCTGCGCGCCGTTCGATGGCCCAGCCGCACGCTGGCCCGTCTACGGCTTGGACAGCAAGAATTGCTCGGACAAATCGGCGATGCACAACCCGGCGAGCGCTTGATTCGCGTCCTCGATCAGCGTGGCCAGTTGGCCGCCCTGGCGGAGTGGACCGACCAGCCGCCCCGCGGGCGATGGCGCCTGCTGCGGGTGTTCCAGGAATAACGCAAATTATTGACATC
This sequence comes from uncultured Syntrophobacter sp., assembly GCA_964539925.1. Classification (GTDB taxonomy): domain Bacteria; phylum Desulfobacterota; class Binatia; order UBA9968; family UBA9968; genus DP-20. The sequence continues at coordinate 56,407 of CAZILB010000002.1, forward strand.
GCCGTTCCCTATCGGATAGGTTTAAAGATCAAACGGTTAATTTTCGAAAACTTCAAGATATCGCCGTTGTTCGATTTCGCCAGTCATCCCAGAGGCGGAGCGTCACGGAGAATTTGCTAGATAGTCGGAAAGGAATATTGTTAGCTCATGAGTAGTCAAACAGGCTCGGTCCCGGAAAACACACAGGTCCACAAATGGGTCAAAGAGATCGCCGCCATGTGCCAACCGGAAAGCGTTTACTGGTGCGACGGCTCGGAAGAGGAAAAAGAACGGTTGACGCAAGTCGCGGTGCAAACCGGTGATCTGATGCCGCTCAATCAAAAGGAACTCCCTGGCTGCTACCTGCACCGCAGCGCGATCAACGACGTGGCGCGCACGGAAAACCTCACTTTCGTCTGCACCGAACGGCAAGAAGATGCGGGGCCGAATAACAACTGGATGGCGCCGGCGGAATCCTACGAACGGCTGTCAAAAATCTTTGCCGGCGCCATGCGCGGGCGGACCCTATACGTCATTCCTTTCTTGATGGGGCCGCAGGGGTCGTCGTTTAGCAAAGTCGGCATTCAGGTCACCGACAGCGTCTATGTCGTGCTCAATATGCGGCTGATGACGCGCATGGGCCAAGTCGCCCTTGATCACCTGGGCGCATCCGACGATTTTACCCGTTGTCTCCACTCCAAGGCGGACCTCGACATTGATCGTCGCTTTATTTGCCACTATCCGCAGGACAACACGATCTGGAGCGTCGGCTCCGGCTACGGCGGCAATGCTTTGCTGGCGAAAAAATGCCTGGCCCTGCGCATCGCCAGCAAACTGGGACAAAAGGAAGGTTGGCTGGCCGAGCATATGTTGATCGTCGGCGTCGAAAATCCCGCCGGCGAAATCACTTATATCTGCGGCGCCTTTCCGAGCGCCTGCGGCAAGACGAACCTGGCCATGTTGGTGCCCCCCGAAACCATGAAGGGATGGAAAATCCACACCATCGGCGACGATATTTCCTGGCTGCGCGTGGGCGACGACGGGCGGCTATGGGCGATCAATCCCGAAGCCGGGTTCTTCGGCGTCGCCCCCGGCACGGGTTCAAAGACCAACCCAAATGCCATGGCCACGATCAAAAAAGATACGATTTTTACCAATGTCGCATTGCGCTCGGACGGCACGGTATGGTGGGAGGGGCATGATGACCCGACGCCAGCCAATGCCCACGATTGGCGCGGCCGCCCGTGGGACCCTAAAAGCGGTCATCCGGCGGCGCATCCCAACGCCCGCTTTACCGTATCCATGAAACAATGTCCGACCTACTCCTCGCAATGGGAAAAGCCCGAGGGCGTGCCGATCAGTGCGATTCTTTTCGGTGCGCGCCGGCAAAAACTGATTCCGCTCGTTTTCCAGTCGTTTAATTGGCAGCACGGCACTTTCCTGGGGGCCACTCTCGCCTCCGAGACCACCGCCGCGGCCACCGGGGCCGTGGGCGTGGTGCGCCGCGATCCGATGGCCATGCTGCCATTTTGCGGATACAACATGGGCGACTACTGGGCCCATTGGCTGTCGATGTCGAAGCGCTTGACCAACCCGCCAAAAATTTTTCGTGTCAACTGGTTCCAACGCAACGATCAGGGCAAGTTTATCTGGCCGGGTTTCGGGGAAAATTTACGTGTCCTGCGCTGGGTTATCGAGCGCTCCAAAGGCGCGGGTGCCGCACAGGAGACCGCCATCGGCTATGTGCCCAAAGCGTCTGCCCTCAACGGCGACGGCGGCAACGTCTCGAAGTCCGACCTCGACCAATTGGTCGCCGTCGACCGCGACGGCTGGAAGCACAATCTGAAAAGCCAGGGCGAATACTTCGATACCTTCGGCGACCATTTGCCGGCCGGGATTAAAGAAGAACACAAAGCATTGGCGATTCGCCTTAAAGGCTAGGCACGGAGGTAGGATTATGGCGCGCGGACATCACGATGTCGGCGGTCTCCCCGGAGCGGGGCAGATCGATCAAACGCAACATCAGCTTTCCGATTGGGAGATTCTTGCCGACGCCGTCAACCAGGCACTCGGCGCTCGCGGCATCAAGCGCACCGACGAAATGCGCCGGGCCCGCGAAGAAATGGACTCCGCAGCCTACCGCGATATGAGTTATTATGAGCGCTGGATTGCCAGCATCGAGACTATCCTGATTGAAAAGAACATCCTGACCAGGGAAGAGATCGACCGCAGGCTCGCCGAATTCGAATCCAAGTGGGGCGAGCCGTGAGCCCGGCCGGCGTTAAATTCAAACCGGGCGACCGGGTGAGAGTCAAGTTCGAGGACCGCCCGGGCCACATCCGCACGCCCTGGTACATTCGCGGCAAGTCCGGATGGATCGAGCGGGTGTACGGCGAGTTCTTAAACCCCGAGGAACTGGCTTACGGCCGCGACGGGCTGCCCAAGAGGACGCTTTACCTTGTTGCTTTTCATCAGAGCGATGTTTGGGGGCCAACGGCGGCATCGAACGATAAAGTTCTCGTCGACATCTATGAGCACTGGCTTGATCCCGTCGATGCAAAAGGAGACCGAGATGAACGACCCATTAACTGAATCTCACGGCCACGATCATCCCAGGCATGAGTTGAGTCACTTTGCCAAGCGGATTTACGCGATCCGCGACCTGCTCGTCGAAAAGGGCGTCATTAGCGAAAAGGACATCCAATGCCAGATCGAATACCAGGAGGCGCGCTCGCCGGCCAACGGCGCCAAACTGGTCGCGCGCGCCTGGGTCGATGGGGCTTTCAAAAAGCGCCTTATCGACGATCCGAAGGCAGCCTGCTCCGAAATGGGCATCGACGCCACCGCGATCAACGAATTCGTAGTTCTAGAGAACACGGAAAAGCTTCGCCACATGGTGGTTTGCACTTTGTGTTCCTGCTACCCTCGCCCGATCCTGGGACGCCCGCCCGACTGGTATAAAAGCTTCAACTATCGCCAGCGTGCGGTCGTCGATCCGCGCGGCGTCATGCGCGAGTTCGGACTCGATCTGTCCGGCGGCGTGGAAGTGCGGGTGCATGACAGTACCGCCGATATCCGATACTTGGTCTTGCCGCTTCGCCCCAAGGGCACAGAGGGTTGGAGCGAAGCGGATCTGGCCAAACTCGTGACCCGCGACAGCATGATCGGTGTCACGGACCCTTTATCTGAACTCCCTTGATCGCTCCCGGAAGTTTCCAAACTTGCTTTAGCTTCTTTGTTTGCGGTTGAGGCCTCTGCCCTTTGCCGCAATCCGCTGAATCCGTTCAACTTTTCGATTGATTTTTTTCGGCCCTGCTCGTACCATTGCGATTCCAGTCATACGCTCGATGGGATCAGCGACGGCCGCATGAACCGCCCTTCAAAAATTGGATATCACGCTTCGTCTCGGATGAAACACGCCGTCGCCCTGCGCGCCATTGGACAGGACTTTGACAGGCGCAATTTGAAATCCTTCGATATTCAGTGCGAAGGGAACGAATATTTCGCGCAATGCGGCTACCAGGATCCGCCTTCCGAGATGCCGGTCTCAATTCACTACACTTTGAAAGACCTTGAAGACCTGGATGAAACCGGCGTGGAGTACCGCGGTAATACTTCATCCTCCAAGGATTTTTTCGATCAAATTCAGATACTGCGCACCCTCGGCGGCTATATAGACAAAATTGAGGGGGATTTAATCCGCATTACCAATAATCAGCCTTTTGGCGCTGAGTCCGGATTTAAGATCGAATATTTCGATGCGGACGGCGAGCGCGTGATCGAGGAGCGAACCAGCCAGGCAGTCTACGACATGTGCGTCGCGATGTATAAACAAAGAGGGCGACTTACCGGCACCGGGGACCGAATTCGATAGCGTTGCTCTCGGCTCCTTGAATGGCCGTACAGGGCTCGCCCGGTTATCGCTCCTATACACAGGGTTCAAGAATTTGGATACGACCTTGGACTATTATTCCGTGCTCGGCATAGCGCCCGGGGCCTCGGCGGAAGAGATCAAGCGCGCCTACCGCAAGATGGTTTTCCGCTTTCATCCTGATAGAAATCCCGGCAATGAGGAAGCGGTCGTTAAATTCAAACAGGTTTTGGACGCTTATTCTGTCCTGACCGATGCCGCCAAACGGGCCGAGTACGACGGCGCCACCCAAACCGGCGAAGGCAAATCGCATCACGGTGATGAACAACGCCGCGAGCCGCGCGAAAGCGGCGCGACAAGCGGAAACGGCTTCGGTTTCGATTTCGCTCAAGGGTTCAAAGCCAATGTCGAGGCCGAACCCAAATGCCCTGTTTGCTCGATTGCCGGTGTGGAAAACATCGTCTCGCGCCGCGGCGCCAGCGGCACAACGCGCGGCAAACAATTCGTCACCGCGCCGTTCAATGTCATCTTCTGCAAAACCTGCGGCTATGTCTACGGCGTGACCGCTAACCTTTCTTGATGAACTGCCTGCGCGCGCGATCGGCGAAAGTTCCGCTGGGGCGGACTGTTCTCGCGTCGCAATAAGGGCCAACCGTCACTCGGGTGAACGCGGCGAGTGGCCGCTTCTCCATGCCATCACCGTGCCGGCATCGCGGGCGATGCCGCTCCCTCGCACATATCGACGAAGACGCCATCGGGACTCGAGCATTGATAGCGGCCGTGGCGACACGATGCAATGAGCGCAACCCGCCGCTCGCCCTCGCTCGGTTCGCTGATCACGCGTTCGCGCATCTCGGGGTCGGTTTCGCGCAACCCCACGAGATCATTTTTCACGGCGTCCACGCTCTCCACCTGGAAGCCGACATGCTCCAGGCCCGGGCGGTCAATGCCGGCGCCTTCGAAGTCGCTCATCTTCCACGGCGCGATGATCAGCGTCATCTTGCCGTCGGTGAGGTAAAAATTCGGATCTTCGAGCGCCTTGTCCGCTTCCTTGAGATCGAACAGGTCGCGATAGAACTCCGCGATCGCCGCAGGGTTCATCACCCGAAGTTTCAGATGATGGATGCGCCGCGGCGGCTCACGCGGCTGATCCGCCTGCGGCGAACCGGGTCGAACCGCATAGACATCGCGACGGTTGGACATGCCTTCTTGCGTGAGATCGAAATAATTGCCTTCGGGATCGTGGGCGCCGTAGGTCGCAAACGGCCGGTTCGAAGGCCGTTTAAGCACCCCCACCTCCGGATACCTTTTTTTGATGCGCGCGATCGCCTCGTTGACGTCGTCAACGTCGACGCCGAAGTGGTGCAACCCCGGCACATAACCGGGTTTTCTGCCGATGACGGTCACGCCGACGTAGCCGTCGCTGAGGCTCACCGCATAGTTGGTGCGAATCGCTTTCTGTTCCTCCTCGGAGCCCGGCTTCGATCGCTTCATACCGAAAACCGACTCGTAAAACTTCGCCTCGCGCACAAAATTTTCGCTGACGATGGCGAAGTGTTGAATCCGGGTGAGCATAGGCCTCCCTTCGGTCGGCTTGGTTCAAGCCGTTCAAATCGTTCAAGTCGTTCAAACCGTTGACCGCTTAAAACCCGGTTGGTTTGAACCTCCGAGACGGCTTGAACGTTTTGAACTTTTTGAACGTCTTGAACAGTGACTATTTCCCCGCGAGCTTCTTGAAGAATCCTTCCTTTTCGAGCTCGTCCAAAACACTCTCGTCCACGTATCTTTCGAGTTTCGGATCCAGCTTGGGATTTTCCTTGGCGATCAGCTCGATGGTATTGTGCATACCTGCGGGAGAGACCCGTATCGGAAAAGAAAACTGGGGCGCAAAAAACTTATAGGTCTCTGCCAGCGCTTTGACATTATCCTGCTTCAGTCTTCGCCGGAGAACCGAGATTCCTTTTTCTTGGTCGGTCATAAACTGGTAGGTCGCTTCGGCGTAGGCCATCATGAAGCGTTTCACGGCATTGCGATTCTGCGCCAGGAAAGAGCGGCGCACCGCGACTGCAGACATGGGATACTCGGCCGACTTAAATTCGCTCAAATTGCCAAGCTCGTTCATTCCCATCCGCAGCGCCTCGCCCAGCTCCGGATGAGAAAGCACCGTGGCGTCGAGCGCCTTGGTGCTAAGCGCGACCAGCCGGGTCGCCCCGCCCCCGGCTTGCAGGACAGTGACTTTCTCCCGTGGTATTTTCCACTCCCGAAGCAACAGAGTCACGGCGAGATCGTTGGCGCCGCCGAACCCCACGATGCCGATTTTCTTTCCAATGAGGTCCGCCGGCTGGCGAATTTCTTTGACGCTCACAAAACTGAACGGAAATTTGTTCAACGATCCCCCGACCATGACGATGTCGGCGCCGCGCATAACGGCCCGAATATGGCCGGCCGCATCGACATGGGCAAATTGGATGCTATCGCCGACCAGGGCCTGTATCTGGCGGGCCGTGCCGGGAACCAAAACCGTTTCGCCGTCAATGCCGTATTTTTTTAGCAGCCCCAAATCTTTGGCGGCCCACATCGACACCTGAAATCCCGCAAAGCCGGCGTATCCCATCATAAAGCGTTCCTGAGCAGCGGCGGCGGTTGGCAGGACGAGGAGAATCGCCGCAATACCCATCAATCGGCTCAACATGGTTTCGGCCCCCCTTTTTCTTGAAATGTGCCTCGTTTTAAAAATCAATTAGGTTTCGCGTATCGTTCGATTCCGGCTTTCGATCTCTTTGACATGTTGCTTGCAGTCCTTCTCGGCGGGAATCAGCTGGGAAATCACGATGAGGTGCGGGAAGTGGTTCACGGAAGGTTCTCTAAGCACATGCTGCGGATCGCGTCCGTCGCGGACGTCCTTGACAGCGTTTGCCAGCAATTTTCGCGCGGCGACGATCGCTTTGTCCGAAGAGACCAGATGCTCTGCGGCGCGGTCCTGAGTCGCTCCCTGGGATTCCGTTGCGAAGGCGTCATGGGCTTGGAAGTTGAACCCCATGCCGGTGAAAGTCTGGGTTTTCATCGACTCACGGTCCTGCTGGTATCGATTCGCGGCGTTGCGTGTCAAACGATAATCCACCGTCAGATCGGCGCGGTTCTTCTCGCGCAGCTCCGCCGCCAGCGCTCTTTCCCGGCTAAACAGGAACACGTACTTCCAGTGGTTCGTGTCGTCGATGGGCACATGCCAGTGCACGGCGTAGCCTTCGCCGACGGTCGAACCGCCGAACGCAGACAGATTGGGCATGACGAAATTCGTCACTCGCAGATAGCGCTTGTCCGATCCCGAGTCCCGGAGCGTATAGATTCGAAGGCCAAAATCCGTCAGTTCCACTTCGATCCTCGGCGCCACATCCACGGCAAGCAACGCGTTGTCCGTGGCGTTGCCGCCGCGCACGATGCGCGGCGGCAACGCCACTTGCGCCTCGGAAAGAAATTGATGCAAAAAAGACAGGTGGACGGGATCGATGTTGCCTTCGTTGCCCTGCAAGAAATTGCACTGGTAAAAGATCTTGGTGACCGCGCGTTGCTCGGCCGGCAGCGCGAGAAACTCGTAGTTCGGCAAGAGCGGCGGCTCGCCCGGCCCCATGTAGGTAAATAGGACACCGCCTGCTTCGAGGCAAGGGTGAGCGCGATGGCGAATTGCGTGGCGGTTGGCGCCGCCGCCGGGTTCTCCCGGCTGTTCGATCACGCAGCCCGTAACATCGTAAAGCCAGCCGTGATAGAGGCAGCGAAGTCCGCCGTTCTCGACTCGGCCGTAACTCAAGTCGGTCCCGCGATGCGAACAATGGAGCCCGAGCAAACCCGGCCGTCCCTGATCGTCGCGAAAAAGAACCAGGTCCTCACCCATGATCCGCACCGTCAATGGCGCACCGCCCTCCGGCAGCTCTTCGCTCAGCGCCACCGGCTGCCAATAGCGCCGCAAAAGCTCCCCGGCTGGGGTTTTCGGACCGGTCTGCGTTAGCAGATCATTTTCTTCGGTGGAGATCATCCTTCGAGTCCCTCGTAACGATCTCAGGCTCTAACTACGTGTGCCTTAATACTATTTGGAGTGGTGTTGGGCAAGTGTCCCGGATGATTTGTCCTCGGACGGCAGCCGCGTCGCAAAACTGTTATCGGGGCGGACCTTCAACAACCGGCCGCGGGCGACGTTGACCGTACCCACCTTCGCGCCGCGCGGTTTCGTGACATAACGCGCGCTCGTGCAGTAAACCGAAACGCTGCCAGCGTTCCGAGCCTTGCTATGGTACGCCGCCACCGCGGCCGCTTGGCGCAACGTATCGCGGTCCGGCTCTTGATCCGCCTTCGCCCGAAGAACCACATGGCTTCCCGGCATTTTGTCGACGTGAAACCACCAGTCGTCCGGATTGGCCAAATCGATGCTGAGGTAATCGTTGTCCGCATCGGTCCCACCGACCAGCAGCGTCCAGCCGCCCGGCAACTCGTAAAAGAGGATTCGTGGCTTCGCTGTGCTCAATGTCGCTTCTTTCCGAAATGCATAATTAACGAGTCGATCCCGGGCACGCACGCTCGCCGATCATACCTTGAATATCCCGTACCGGCTGCCGTTTCAAATTTCCTTTTGTGATCCTTGCGGTCTCTTTGCTGGCATCGTTCACGATTTTCACGGCTCGCGCACCTGGATCAGTTTCGCTGCATTCAGACCACGAACGAACCCGTAGCGTCGAGCGCCGATCCTGGAATGCGCCCTCTGATCAACGTCGATTCATTGCCGGGAATCAAGCGGTTTTCTCGATGGCAATGAGTATCTTAGCGAGAGTGTTTTGAACGACTTGAACACACCAATATAAGTTCGCCTTGTCGCCCCGCGCCTTC
>CAZILB010000002.1:65231-68344 GCA_964539925.1 uncultured Syntrophobacter sp.
GTTTTGAACGACTTGAACACACCAATATAAGTTCGCCTTGTCGCCCCGCGCCTTCTGTAGTAGATTTCCAGCCACCAAAAAGGGAGGGACGGGTATGGCGTCGATACTCTATGTCGGCACTGACGAAGGCGTCGTGACGTTGAAAAGCAACGACGGTCGTTCCTACAACGTCGAGCACCATGGTTTAAAGGACTGGGCGATCCCGGAGGTGGCGGTCTCGCCGAGCGCGCCGAACAAGGTTTTTGCCGGAATGCGCGGCGACGGCGTTTGGCTGAGCGAAGATTTCGGCGCCACCTGGAAGAAGCCCTGCTACGGCAAGCGCGGGCCGGGGAAAGTTCGCTGCCTCACCATCGACCCGGTCGACCCCAACACACTCTACGCCGGCACCGAGCCGATTGACGTTTTCGTCAGCCGCGACGGCGCCAGGAGCTGGGAGCGATTGGATTCCGTCTGGGATATTCCGTTTGTAGCGACCGTCACCTACCCCGTCGCGGTGGTCGAGCCCCATGTGCGCGACATCGTCGTCGATCCAAAAGACGCCAATGTCATGTACGTCGCGCTGCAAGTGGGCTACATGCTCAAAACCGCCGACGGCGGCAAGAGTTGGGAACTGCTCAATAAAAATCTCGACTGCGACGTCCACACCATCGTCATGCATCCGCAGGACCGAAACAAAATCTACGTCGCCACCGGCGGCCACGACTGCCGCGCCGGGAGGGCGCCGGGGCGCGCGCTCTATTCGAGCAGCGACGGCGGCGTAAATTGGTCGCCCATGGCGGCCCACTTCGAAGAGGAATACTCCGTGCCGCTGGCGCTCCATCCGAAAAATCCCAACATCATTTTTTCCGCCCTGGCGAAAAACCCGCCGAGCCACTGGCGCCGCCGCCCCAGCGGCGCCGAAGGCTGCCTGATTCAATCGACGGACGGCGGCAAGAGCTGGGAGAAACTCAACGGCGAAATTGCCAAAGCGAACAAAAGCTTCGTCGAGGCGCTGGTCTTCGACCCGGCGGACGCCGACCGTATCTACGCCGCCCAGCGAAACGGCGATCTCTTCGGTAGTTTGGATAGCGGCAGCAGTTGGTTCAAGCTCGACGTCGTCGTACCCGCGCTCTCCGACATGAAAGCCGCGAGCGCCTAAGGATGCGTTGGGAAAACTTGAACTTGGAACCTTGAACCTGGAACATAGATTTTATGGCAAATCTGATCGCCTGCGCGGCCATGTCCCATGCGCCTCAGTTGATGCTCGATCCCGACTACTGGCATCTCTTGAACAATCGCCAGCGCGAAAATTTACCCGACAAACCCGGCCTGGAAAAAGAGACTGCCGAAGTCAAATGGTCGAAATGGCAAGGCTGCATGGCGGCCATCGAGAAGTTGCGGGAAAAAATTGACGCTCTTTCTCCCGATTTGCTCATCGTCGTCGGCGACGATCAGCATGAGAATCTGGTCGATGACAACATGCCGCCGTTTAGCATCTACATCGGTGAAGAAGCCGAGGCCAGCATCAGCTTGCGTTATTTGAATCAACCCAAGTCGGAGAATCGCACGCGCTACCGCGTCGCGAACAAGATGGCGGAAGATCTGCTCACCGGGCTCATGGACGAGGGCTTCGATCCGGCCTATTCCAGGCAAACCCGCTACGACGGCGGCCTGGGCCACGCGTTTGCCCGCGTGCTGAAGTTCCTTAGCCCGGATGCCCGCCTGCCGGTCATTCCGGTAATGGTCAACACCTACTATCCCCCGGCACCCTCGGCGAATCGCTGCCTCGATTTCGGCCGAGCGCTGGCGCGCGTGCTGTGTCGTGTTCCTGGTAGCGAACGTGTCATCATGGTCGGCTCCGGAGGCCTTAGCCATACCAAGATCGACGAAAAATTGGACCAGGAATTCATTCAAGCCCTCGAACGCAACGACCTGAGTTACATGTCAGCCATGCCCGCTGAAGTTTTGGTCGAAGGCACATCCGAAATCCGCAACTGGATTATCGCCGCTGCCGCCGCCGATCGCCCGGGCAAGATGATCGAATACCAGCCGCTCTACCGCACGACCACCGGCGTTGGCTGCGCCATGGGTTTCGCCTTCTGGGATCTGGCCCAGTAGAGATTTTTTACTCTGCGGATGCGGGCTTGGATCCAAATGTAGCAACGGTCTTCAATCCGCGTCGTCTGGATGCCGGTCTTCACCGGTATGACGGAAATATCGCGAACGCCGCAGAGACGAATTTCACTACCCTGCACTAAACGTTGATTGTTATGCCGGAAGAATCTTCCCCATCGGGCCGGCCCTCGGTCGGCCGCCTCGCGGCTTTTCACTATCGCGATTTTAGACTCTTCTGGCTGAGCCTGTTCATCTCCAACATCGGCACCTGGATGCAGATGACGGCAACCAACTGGCTCTTGTATCAGCTCACCGACTCGCCGCTACAGCTCGGTTTGAACGGAGTGTTTCGCGCCGTGCCTGCCCTTGCGCTCGGCGTCATCAGCGGCACGCTCGCCGACCGCTGCGACCGCAAGCGGCTAATGCTCGCAACCCAACTCGCTCTGGCGATCCTCACTTTCGGCCTCGGCCTGTTGGATCATACCGGCCAAATCGAGCCGTGGCAGATTTTCGTCTTTACGTTTGTCAGCGGCGCGGTGGGAACCTTCGACGGCCCGGCGCGCCAGGCGCTGTTTCCATCGCTGGTGCCGTGCGCCGTGCTGCCCAACGCGGTGGCGCTCAATTCCCTTCTTTGGAAAGGCGCCGCGCTCCTCGGCCCCACCCTCGGCGGCGTCGCCATCAGCACCATGGGCACCTCCGGCGCGTTCTTCGCCAACGGCGCGAGCTTTCTAGCCGTCGTCGTCGCTCTGCTGATGATGCGCGCGCCGTCGCCGGCATTGGAAAAACAGCGCGATTTTCTCGGCGAAACCCGCGCGGGCTTTACATACATCGCCTCCCAGCCGATTATTCTCGGCCTCTGCGTGATGGAAGGCGTGTCCTCCGTGTTCGGTCTAGACAACGCCATGTTGACGATCCTCGCGCGCGATATTTTCCAGGTGGGCGCCGCCGGGTTCGGCTTTCTGCAATCGTCGCGCGGCTACGGCGCCGTCATCGGGTCGAGCCTGTTCATCGCTCTGGGC
>CAZILB010000002.1:68444-71684 GCA_964539925.1 uncultured Syntrophobacter sp.
CGCCGGCGGTCTGATTGTCTTGCTCGCCACGCTGGTCACGGCGTGGCGCATCCCGGCGCTTGCCGGTTTTCGCTGGGATCCTGCCGGCGGTGTTCTCGGCGGCGATAAGCATAACGCGAGTTGAGTGCGGCATCCGCCGCATTGGAAACTCAAATCCGCTTAGCGCTCGCCCGGCCAGAGCGTCATGCCTTCGGGTTTGAGATCGAGGAAAACTTTGCCGCCCTGTTTCAGTTGGCGCGCCTCGGGGGAGACGATGACGCGGGTTTCCGCCCCCAGGGTCACGGTGTATTCATAGCGGTCGCCGAGAAATAGCGTCGCTTGCAGCGTGCCTTCGACCACGTTGGGCTGACCCTCGCCGACCCGGTCGGACAGCGAAATTTTCTCCGGCCGGATGGCGACCATCGCACCCTGCCCTACGGCCGGGAAACCATTGGACGACCCGATGACGTTACTGCGCTGGAGCACCAGCGCCGAAGCGCCGACTCCCTGCACCTGGATTTCCACTTGAAGGTCGGAAACCCGAACCACTTTGCCGGGCAGCAGAAAAGTCTTCCCCAGAAAATCGCGCACGAAGGGCGTCGCCGGATGGTAGTAAACTTGTTCCGGCGTGCCGACCTGTTCCAGCTCGCCGAACTTCATGATCGCGATACGGTCGGACAGGCTCAGGGCTTCGATCTGATCGTGGGTGACGAAGATCACCGTGATGCGCACGCGCTGCTGCAGCGCCTTGAGTTCGCGGCGCATCTCCTCGCGCAGCTGCGCGTCCAGGTTGCTCAGCGGTTCGTCGAGAAGCAATACTTTGGGCGAAAACACCAGCGCCCGCGCCAGCGCCACGCGCTGCTGCTGCCCGCCGCTGAGCGCTGGCGCCGGGCGGTCTTCCAGCCCGGACAACCCCACCAGCCCTAGGACTTCGGCGATTCTTTTCTCCGCCGCCGCGCCCTTGATGCCGCGCAGCTTGAGCGGATAGACGACGTTTTCGAATACCGTCATATGCGGCCAAAGCGCGTAGGACTGAAACACCATGCCCATGTCGCGCTTTTCCGGCTTGATGAAAATTTTGCGCGTGTCGGACACCAGGCAGCGCTCGCCGAGATGTATTTCCCCGCCGTCGGGCTTTTCCAGACCGCCGATCATGCGCAGCGTGGTGGTCTTGCCGCAGCCGCTCGAACCGAGCAGCGTGAAAAATTCGCCTTCGGCGATCTCCAGGTTAATGCGGTTGACCGCGACCACCGACCCGAACGTTTTATATAGGTTTTCAATGCGCAAAAAGCTCACGTGATTTTGTCCTTGACCGGCTCGGGGTTAGCTTGAGCCGATGATAGAGGATTGAGGATTGCGATATCCGATCTTCCCTCTTCGATTCTCAATCGTCGACGGCCCATCGACATTCTGATGCGCATGGCCGTCACTCCGTCCGGATACCGACCTTGAGCCCGAAGGACCTCGCCACCACGGCCACGCCCAAGGTGAGAATGACTATGAAAATCACCGTGATACTGGCCACCTCGCGATATCCCGCCGCGACTTGATCGAGCGCCAAAAGCGATAGTGTTCTCGTTTCCGAAGTCGCCAGAAGAATGATGCTCGAAGCGTTCTGAGCCGCGAAGGTAAATTTGAGCACGGACACCAGCAGCATCGTCTGCGCCATCAGAGGAAAGACGACCTTGAAATACGTACGCCAGAACCCGGCGCCCGACATTCGGCTCGCCTCCTCCAACTCGTTACCCAACTGAACGAAGTTGGCCTTGAGAATTTGCGTCGACAGCGTGATGCCTCCCAGGACCGAAGCGATGACCAAAAGGAACAACGTGCCGTAAAAGGGCCGGAAAATGGGTGCCCCTAAAAACATCCACAATAAACCGAGCCCCGAGAGCACGCCGGGAATCGCCGACGGCAACCAGCAAATCGAATCCAAAATCCCCCGCCCCGGATACTTCGTCCGCACCAGAACGTAGCCGATGAGGGAAAAAAAGAATGCGCCAAAGATGGCGGCGCTGCCCGCGGTGATCAGGGTATTTTCCAGCCCTTGAAGAATTCGCGGATCGCTTAACGCCATCGTCCAATATTCCAGCGTCCAGGTCTTCGGCAAATTGAAAAACCCGAAGCGGGTCATAAAACTCCCGCCGAGAACGCTGAGAATCGGCACCACGGTCAACAATGAGACAACCAGACCGACAAACGCCGTGGCGGGATACCGCCAGACGCCAAGATCGATGATCTTGGGCTTGAACTGCCCGGTCACCGTGGTGAATTGGCGGCGTGTAATCAGTTTTCGCTGCAACGGTATAAACGCGGCGAGAAAAATCAGAATGACGCTCCCCAGTGCCGCCGCTTGATTGACCAGCGGCGGTTCCTGACGGGCGAGATCGACGATCTTGGTGGCATAAACGTAAAAACCCCAGGGCACGCCGAGCAAAAGCTCGGTCTCGAAGCTGCTGAAGATGCGGATGACACTGAGCAAGAACACCACCACAATCACCGGCGTCATCGCCGGCACGGTGATCCTCAGCATGGTCGTGAGCGCGTTGGCTCCGGACATGCGGCTCGCTTCTTCCATGGACGCGTCCATGCGCCGGAAGGCCGGCGTCATCAGCATCACTTTGGTGGAGATGCCGTTGGCCATGAGATGGGCCCAGATGATGCCCCAGAAGGAATAAATATCGAAGTTGAGCCCACCGGGCAGGGCGCGCAGCCAGGAGTTGACCAAGCCGTTGCTCGGGTCCAAAAGCAGCATCCAACCAAAGGTCGTGGCGAGATTGGGCAGGAAAAATGAAATCCAAAACCCAAACTCAAAGGCATTGGAGAAATAGATATTAGTGCGCGCCAGCAGCCAGGACATAAAGATGCCCAGCGGCAAGGCGATCGCTTGCAGGACAAGGCCGATCTTCACGCTGTTCCACAGCGAGCGCCAGATTCCCGGCTCGGCAAATGCTTCTTGCCAAGCCTTGAGGCCGTAAACCGGAGGCTCGGCGATGGTCGCGGTATTGAAACTGTTAATGACAATCAGCGTCAAGGGATAGAGAACATAAAATCCCATGAAGCCGATCAGCACTGCCATCACTAGGGTCCCGCCGTCGAGCGGGGGAAGCCAACTGCGCGCCGATGCTTCCAAGTGTGCGGTATTGGTCTTTACCATGGCCTTGCGCGTTCCGCGCCAGCGAATTGTTAGCGCGCAGCCTTCAATAGGTCAAGACCCGATGATGATGATTCGATGTCTTATTGATACGTGCAGCCGGGGTG
>CAZILB010000003.1:0-1931 GCA_964539925.1 uncultured Syntrophobacter sp.
TTGTACGCGATAAACGTGGCGCCCTGAACGCCGAACTTGCGCGCTATGGCCTCCTTCGAGGTTCCTAAAAAGCTGTCAAAAAAATGACAGCGGCGCGGATTGCGAAATCCGCTCCGCTCAAGCACTTCGAGCATCTCTGCAACCTGCAGAGCGCCGGCAATTCAGCCCGTCCAGAGATCGATGTTGCTTCGCACCGCCTCGGAGAGTTCGGCGTTGACGATGATGTCGGCGAACTGGATGCGGCCACCCGGTTTTACGACTCTGTAGATCTCTTTGAACAGCGCCTCTTTGTCAGGCGCAAGGTTGAATACGCCATTGGAAATGATGACGTCAACGGCACCGCTTTCCAACGGCAAATCGGTCAGGTCGGATTTTTCAAATCGCACGTGAGTCAATCCTGCCGCTCCGGCTCCGGCGCGAGCTCGTTCCAACATGTCATCGGTCATGTCGATACCCACCACCACACCGCTCTGACCGACGCGCCTCGCGGCCAGAAGAGAATCCAAACCCGCGCCCGAGCCGATATCAACGACGAAGCTGCCCGGCGAAAGCGTATCGACCAGGAAGGGGTTGCCCACGCCGGCAAAAGAAGCGGTTGTCGCCGTCGGCAGGGTCGCAAGCTCCGCCGAATCATAACCAAGGAGCCGCGCCGCATACTCCGGCCCGCGATGGAAATGAAAATCTCCGTCTGGATTTAGAGCAACCTTCGCGTAAATCGAGCGTACCTCCGACTTGAGCACTTCTTTATCCAGCGTTACCGGACAGGTAAGAGCCATAACTGTCTCCTTTTGGACGATGGGTTCGCATCTGTCGCCGCGCCCGTCAAGATCGCCGGCGGCATCTATTTCTTTCGCGGGTCGTCCGCCGGGTTGAGGTAGGTCAAACCCCACGGACCGGTGCCGTGCAGTTGAATGACAGTCGCTTCCTTTGTGTAGCCGAACATCGGTGTCTTCGGCGGCATGATCGCGACACTGCCGGGTCCGAGCGCCGTGGTCTTGGCGGGGTCGTAGGCGTCGCCATGGGTGAAGAAAAAGGTGCCTTCGAGCACCGTCACGCGCTCAAAAGCAGGGTGCGTATGCGGCGCGATTTTAGAGTTAGCCGGCAGCTTTAGCCTAAAAGTGAACGGGACCGGCTTGTTCAGCGGACCCTCGATCACGGCGATCTTCGCGCCCGGCGCCACGGCCGGCGCATCCGTCCAGGTCAGCTTCTCCGGCGTCACCATGTGCGGCCGCTCCCCGGAGTAAACCGACGCGGCCGTGGCAGCGCTCGACGAGCCACCGCCCAACAAAATCCCGAGAATGGCCAGCTTGATCAGCACCGATGGATTCTTCACGACTACCCTCCTTGAGAAATTTATCGCCGACAACTGGCAGGAAAGACGCGGGAGCAAGCGTTTTAGTTCCCGCCGGGTCGCGGACGCTGGAGCGGTTTTTCTTTGACCTTTCGCGCTCAAACGGGTGCGAAATTATTTGAGTGGTTCCTCGTGAACCCTCAAAGGATGAGCATCTGAATGAATTTCGCGCCGATACCGAAAGTCCAGCGCTACGCCGGCGGCGAGCAGCGCAAACGCGAGAAGCTCCAAGCCAAGGCTGTAATCAAAGAATTGCACGTAGGCGAGCATGCCGAAGCCGGCCAAGGCGAGGCCGAGCGCGGCATAACCGGCGCGGCGGCCCGGGCCCGTGGCCACCGAGACCAACGCGACCGCAGCCAGCGCGACAATGGTTCCCGCCCAAAGCGCGGGGTTGACCGTGAGCGTTATGCCGGCCAGCGGAAGGAGCATCGTGGCCGCAAGGGTCCCATAACAGGCAAACATGGACAGTGCCAGCGCCAGCGATCCCATCAGTCCTCGGCGCGCCAGCGCGCGAACCGCCCTGCGAGGGTCAGCCCGCCGCGCGAGCTGTGCGAGCTTCGACGGAGCCATCGCGGCGCGC
>CAZILB010000003.1:2031-59108 GCA_964539925.1 uncultured Syntrophobacter sp.
AGGGTCAGCCCGCCGCGCGAGCTGTGCGAGCTTCGACGGAGCCATCGCGGCGCGCTCCATGGCAATCTCTATGGCGTAGGCACCAAAGCGGCGCGCGACATCGCGCGTTTCCGGACTCGGACTCAAGGCGAAGTAGTCGTAGTCGCGAAGAACCGCGACGTTCTTGAAGCCCGCATCGCGGAACATATCCAGGTAATCCTCATCGATGGTGGCGCCGACCACGCATTCCGCCCAAAGCTTCGGATCGGTCGCACAGTCTCGCGTCACCGGCCGGCGGATCACGATATCGGCGATCTGGGCATGCCCGCCGGGGCGCAGCACGCGGAAGATTTCGGCGATGGCTTTGCGCTTGTCAGGCGCGAGATTGAGCATTCCGTTACTGGTGACCACATCGACGCTTGCGGCGGGCAGCGGAAGGGCTTCTACGCTGGACTCGACCACTTCCACATTGCCGATTCCGTGCCGCGCCGCCAGCTCGCGCAGCCTGCGGGCCATGGCCGGGGTAATATCCACCGCGAGGATCTTTCCCCGCGGTCCCACAAGGCGCGCCGCGATCAGCGTATCGGTGCCCGTGCCGGCGCCGACGTCGAGGACCGTGTCGCCCTTGCGGATCACGCCCGCGCGGAACGGACACCCCACCCCGGCAAACGATTGGAGCGCTTCTTCGGGAAGGTCTTCCAGCAGATCTTTGGAATAGCCCACCAGGAGGCAAGCCTCGCGTCCGACGGGAAAATGGAACGGACGCCGCGGGGTAACCGCCACCGCCGTATACATATCGCGCACAGCCGCGATAATTTTCTCGCGCGTGAACCCGAATATGGCAACCATATTATACTTAAAACCGGCCGATGATTTCTTCGATGCGAGCGCGCAGGCGCGCCGGCGCGGAGATGCTTCCTGCTTCGCGCAGATAGGATTTGAGTTTACCCTCGAACTCCGCGCGGCTGAAACACCCCCGGCATTCCTTCAGGTGCCATTCGATCTCGGCCGCGACATGGGCGTCGATCTCGCGGTCGAGATACACGATCAAATGCTTGAGAACTTCTTCGCAGCTCATCTCCCGATCAGGCATTTTCGTCCCTCCCGGGTGCGTGGCCGGGCAGAAGGCCCGCATCCTGCGCATGCTGCCAGAGTGCGCGCTGCAATTGGCCCCGGGCGCGCGCTAAACGTGAGCGTATCGTGCCGATCGGGATTCCCAAAATTTCAGCCGCCTCCGCGTAGGAAAATTCCTGGATATCGACCAGGACAATGGCGATCCGAAAGATTTCCGGCAGTTCGTCCAGCGCCCTTCCCACATCTTCGCGCAAAAAACTCGCGATCGCTTCCTCTTCGGGGGTCGCCCACCAGAGCAGAAATGGCTGGTGCAACTTTTCAAACAGCGAAAAGGCGTCGCCCGGGCGCTCGTCGCCCTCCGGCCCCATTGGAATTTCCGGGCTCGAGCGACGATGGCGCCGTTCGCTCATGAAGGTGTTGGTCAGAATGCGCCGGATCCAGGCTTCAAATTTTTTTCGCTCGCGCAGCTCGCCCAGCTTGGACCAGGCCTTGGCCACCGTCTCCGCAACCAGGTCTTCCGCATCCTCGCCGTTACGCGTCAGCCGCAGCGCGATTCCATAGAGCCGATCCGTGAGGCGCGAGACCTCTTCGGCGAAGAAGCGCTGTTGATCTGCTCTCGCTCGCCATTCCATGACGCATCGAATCAAACGGGCTTTTCCTATGACGCGCGAGGCCCGGATTCGGTTCCCTCGAACGACATCCATAAGGCCCGGAAAATTCTCGCGCCCTGCCGGGAATGACGCGCGGCAGCAACCGGAAGGCAGAGCGAAACCTGCCGTCGGCCCGGCAGCGCCGTCGGCGGACCCCGGATAAACGAACGACGATAGGTACGCGGGAAGTCCCCGAGACTCTGAAACTATGAACCGACGCGCATCTTATAAATAGCGTCGGTCTTGGCCGCCATGATGAAATCGTTTTTATGCAGGTTCTTGATCTTGTGCGTCCACCAGGTGACGGCGACTTTGCCCCATTCGGTGGTCAGGCGCGGATGATGGCCTTCTTCTTCGGCCGCAGCGCCGACGGCGCCGGTGAAGGCGATGGCGTCCTTGAAGTTCTTGAATCTAAACTCGCGATCAAGCTTGGGTATATTGCCGTCGGTAATAATGCGCCATTCGGGAATCTTGGGATGCAGCTCCTTGATTTCCTCCGGCGTCACCGGCGGCGCGCCGACCCGGCAGGCTTCGCATTTTTGTTCCGTCAGCTCTTCCATAACCGTGATCCTCCGCAAAGGAATGGAACGACACTCATTTAACCGCAAAGGGCGGGGTGATCGCAACTCGATGGGCTGGCCGTAGTCGCGGGGGTTGCCGTTGGGCAATTCTTAAAGCTGCGGCATCACCTCCGCGGCGAATTGCACCATGGACGCCTTCACCGCGTCGTGAGGCACGGTTCCGATATTGAACCAGCTGAGGAACTGGGTCGCACGGGTCCTTTGCGCCAGCTCCTTTAGCTTCTCGACCGCCAGCGCGGAATCGCCGATCACAGCGTGTTTTTCGCAAACTATATCGTACCCAACTACCGACCCTGCGGCCGTCTTAAGCCGCGCCGGCAATTCCGCGCCGCGTCGGGTCAACCAGTCGGTGTAATCCAGACGCATATCAAGAATGGTCTTGAAGTAACTCATCACGCCGGCTTCCGACCGCGTTCTGGCTTCGACTGCCGTCTTTGCCAGGTGAATGGGGATCAGCAGCCCCAATTCTTTGTTCTTGGGATCATGGCCATGCTTTTTCAATCCGGCCCAGTAGGCGTCGGCGAACTCGAAGACCTGGTCCGGTGTGCGGGTGTGAATCGGCAGGAATAAATTGATCCCGAGGCGCGCGCCGACTTCGACGCCGTCGAGGGAGCTGGTTGCCATGTAAAACGGCGGCAACGGGCGCTGCACGGGTTTGGGGTTGACGACAACCTCGGGAATCTTGAAAAAAGCACCGTCGAAGCTCAGCGTGTCTTCCGACCAGGCTTTACGGATGATTTCCAATCCTTCCGCCATGATCTCATGGGTGGATTTATGGTCCGCGCCAAAGCATTCGTAGGCCCGGCTATGCGGATGGCCGCCGCCGGCAGCGAACTCCATGCGGCCGTGGCTCAGCAGGTCGAGCGTGGCGGCCTGCTCTGCTAGCTGCACCGGATGATGCACCGGCAGAGTGTTGACCGCCACCCCGAGACGGAGCTTCGTGGTTCTTTGCGCCACCGCGCCGAGGACCACGTAGGGCGCGGACAGAAGCGAAAACTTGGGCTGGCAATGAATCTCGGCGATCCAGTAGGTATCGTAACCTAAACGATCTGCGAGATCCGCCTGCTCGATGAACTCTTCGAGCCGGGCTGCGGGCGACGACCCTTGCGGGCACTGGATTTCGGTAAACAGGCTGAATTTCATTTCCGCCGGATTCCTCTCGGATGGTTATGGCTGCGCACGCACGAAACGGTAGACCGGCAGGATTTATCAAACCGGGATGAATTTTTCCCCATCCCCGCGGCGCGTTAGTAGCCGAGTGCATAACCCACCCGGCGCGGATCGGCGCCGGCAAGCCAGCAGCCGTTGTCGCGGTCGCAGGCGATGACCTTGGCGCTGCCGAAAGACCAGCGATCGACAACGGAAACCTTGTGGCCCTTCTTGCGCAAACCGTCGAGCGTCGCTGCGTCGAATCCCTCTTCCATACGCAGCGCCTCCGGCAACTGGTCGCGCGGCGGCGTGCCGGGCTGATGGCTCCATCGGGGGGCTTCGACCGCGCTCTGCGGGTCCATCTGCAGATCGACGAGATCGTGAATGACCTGAAAGTTGGTCTGCGGCTGCTCGTCGGCGCCGGGACTGCCGCCCACCGCGAAAAGCTCGTCATCGCGGAAAATCATGTAGGTATTGAGCGTGTGCGCCGGCCGCTTGCCGGGTTGGAGCGAATTGGCCTTGCTTGGATCGAGTCCAAAACTGCATAGCCGGTTGTTCATGATCACTCCGGTGTCGCCGGCAATCAGCCGGGAGCCGAAGGGCGCAAAAACGCTTTGAATGAATGAAATGGCGTTGCCGTCCCGGTCGGCGGCGCAAAGATACGTCGTGTCGCTGCTCTGGTTGGCGGCGGCTTGCGCGGGGCGGTTCATGATCTCGCCGGCCAGATCGCACCGCCTGGCCGCGTGCTCCTTGGAAATCAACATGGCGATCTTGGGATCGCCGAAGGCGGGATCTTCCAAGTAGCGAATCCGGTCTTCGAAGGCGAGTTTTTTTGCCGCCACTTGATAATGAATGATGTCGGCGCGGCTCATGCTGCCATCGTGCATCGGCCAGGCCTCGGCGATATTGAGCATTTCCAGCACCATGAAGCCCTGAGACACCGGCGGCTGCTCGTAGATGAGCGTATCGCGATAGCTCGAGCGCAGCGGTTCGAGCCACTGGCAGACCACCTTTTGTAAATCTTCTTGGGCGAGTATGCCGCCTTCGGCTTTGATCGTCGCGCAGATCTTATCGGCGACCTCGCCGCCGTAGAAGCCGTCGCGCCCTTTGAGGGCGATCCTTTCAAACACCTCGCCCAACCCTTTTTGCACGACAATCTTCCCCGGCAGCGCCGCGCCGAGCGGCCGGCGATAAATTCGCTCCACCCAGGGAAAGTCCCGGCTGATGTCATCGATTGCTTCGGCAAATTCCTGCGAGATCGGAAAGCCGTCGCCCGCGATGCGCACGGCGTCCGCCGTCAGGCGACCCAGTTCTTTGGTGCCGTACTTTCGGTGCAGCTCGAGCCAACCGTCCACGGCGCCCGGCACTGCAATGCTGAGAGGACCAAACTGCGGTATCCCCTTCAACCCCCGGCTCTGGAAATATTCGATGGTTGCCTTTGCCGGCGCCGGGCCGCTGGAGTTGAGCGCTTCAACCATGCCGGTCTTTTTCATCGCCACCAAGGCGAACAGATCGCCGCCCGGACCGCTGGTCTCGGGCTTGACCACCGCCAGAACGAACGCAGCGGCGAGAGCCGCATCGACGGCGTTGCCGCCTTCCTGGAGAACTTTAACGCCGGCCAGCGAGGCCAGTGCGTGGCCGGACGAAACCACGCCGTTTCGCCCCATGATCAACGGCCGTGCCGCTTTGGTAAAATTCATGCTGCGCTCACTCCCAGAATCCGCGCGGCATTACCGCCGAGGATTCTTTCTTTATCCGCCGCACTGAGATCCAAACCGTCGATGGCCTTGAGGCTGTTTTTGACCAGCACGCAGCCCTCTTCCGGCCCATAGGGGTAATTCGTTCCGAGCACCATCCGATCGGCGCCGAAAAAATCCTTGACACAGCGCAGGGTCGAAGCCGGATGGTCCGCGGTATCGACGTAAAAACGCCGAAAAGAATCGAGGGGATTTTCCTGAAGGCCGTACTTGTGGCGGATCTCGTCGGTCCGGCCGGAATAAATGTTGATCGCGCGCTGGGCGAAAAACGCCAAAACGCCGCCCACGTCGGCGACTACCCATTGGATCTCGGGGAAACGCTCCAGGACGCGGCCATAGACGAGACGGGTCATGGCCACGGTGCTGTCGAAGGCCCAGCCGAAAATCAAGGTCGGCATGATATCGATGCCCACCGCTTCGGTCGCCAGCGGCGCCGTGGGATGCACGTAGACCGGCAGTTTATATTTCGCCAGCCGTTCGTAGATCGGGAACAACTCTTCGCGGTCAAGCGCCTGGCCGTTCAGGTTGGCGAAGCAGCCGAAACCCCGCAGTCCAAGCTCGTTGACCGAACGCTCAATCTCGTCAAGAGACGCTTTGATGTCGCATGTCGGCAGGGTGAAAAACCCGATGAAACGCTTGGGATGCTCGCGCGCGATCGCTGCGATGGCGTCGTTGGCCACGCGCGCGATCTCGACCGCGGCCGCCCCTTCAAAGCGATCCGCGCCCGGCGCCGGGATCGTCAAGACGTGGATATCGATCCCCAGTCGGTCCATGTGCTCGACCCGGCGCTGGATATCCTGGCCGTTGAACGTCGCCGTGTTGATCCGGCACTTGAGCTTTTTGTCGTAAAAATAGCTCATGCCGCTGTGCGGGTCGGGCTCTTCGAGCACAACGGCGCCGTCGAGCCGCTTCATCGCGGCGAGATAAGCTTCCGGAAATAGGTGCGCTTGGAAATCGATTATCATACTTCTTTCAATTCCATGGGTCTTATAGGTCTCATGCGACCTATAATCCGTAGAGCGCCCGGGCGTTGTCGTCGAGGATTTTGTTGACCACCGGCGGCGGCACCGCGCCGTCTTCCCTGAGCTTGCGCAGGGCAAGTATCTCCGAAGACGTATCATTGTGGCCGTAGTCCGTGCCGATGACCAGCGTGTCGTCGCCGGAATATTTCAGCACGTAGGGCAGATCGTCGTCCGTCTGGCAGGTGACCCATATTTTATTTTTGCGCAGCACCTGGCTTTTGTCGACTTTAGTACCGCTGCGTTCGAAACGCCGGGCATAATCGTGAATCGCGTAGGGAACCCACTGGGAGCTGACCTCGATGAACGCCCACTTGGTCTCGGGAAATTTTTCCGGAATCCGGTTGAAGATCAGCGAGTGAAACGATCCCACGACGGCAAGCTTGAACTTGTTGAAGCCGCACTCGTTAAGAAAATAATCGTGCACGGCGAAGCTGCCGGTGGCCGAGTGTACACAGATCGGCAGGTCGAGCCGCCCGGCTTCCTGGTAGATCGGGAAAAAATGCGGGTCGCTGATATGCTTGTCCCCTTCCAGGCCGCGCATAAAAATGCCGCAGGCGCCATTTTCTTTGGCATAGCGCGCCTCCTCAATCGACTTGTCCACGGACAACATCGGCAGCACCGCGACCCAGCGCAGGCGCTCCGGCGCCGCTTTCCAGATATCGATCAGCCAGCGGTTGTAGCTGCGCGCCACGGCCAGCTCGACCTCGGGCCGTCGGGTAAAAGGACGAAGGAATATCGTTGGGTAAAGCACCTGCACGTCAATGTCGAGCTCGTCCATATGCTTTAGACGGGCTTTGATGTCTTCCATCTCGCGCGACTCCCTGGAAGTGTCGTCGTAGCCAACGTTGCGCGCTTTGCCGATGTAAGTTCCATCGACCAGCCAGGATTCGCCGCCAGATGCGGCATCCTTGGGCGTCGGCACAATCCGCGGCCTCAGATCCCGTTCCGATTCAAGCATGTAGTCCCAGGTGTGCATGGTCTCCAGCACATGGGCATCCGAGTCGATCACCGGCATGACTATATTCCTCCTGGATTAGATCGGGTATTACGCGGGGCCGGCGCCAGCCCGGTTTTTTCGGTCTTGGAGCCCACCGAACTGTTGCAGCCCTGGCAGGTGTAATCGTAAAGCTCGCCGTCCGGCAGCACAAGCAGCAATCGCTCGCGCACGGGCATCGCCCTGCCGCACTTGTTGCAGTAAAGCAACGCCGCATTAAACTGATCAAACGTCGACGCCATTGAAATGGCCTCTCAGGCCTTGTGCTCCCCATTCTGCTCCGCGGTCTTGCCGCTCCTGGCTTCCTTGATCACTTTTTCCGCCAGATGCGGCGGCAGCTCTTCATAGTGCGAGAACTCCATCTGGAACTCGCCGCGCCCGCTGGTGATCGAGCGCAGATCGGGCGCGTACTTCAGCACCTCGGCCATCGGCACCCTCGCCTTGATCACATGGGTATGTCCCTGGGTGTCCATCCCCATCACTTTCCCGCGCCGGCTGTTCAAATCGCCGATCACGTCGCCCATGCAATCATCCGGCACGCTGACTTCCATGCTCATGACCGGCTCGAGAAGAACGGGCCTGGCCTTTTCGACGGCGTTTTTAAATCCCATGGACGCGGCGATCTTGAACGCCATATCGGACGAATCGACGTCGTGATAGGAACCGTCGTAGAGCGTGACGCGCACGTCGACCATCGGATAGCCGGCCAAATACCCTCCCGCCATCGCCTCCCGCACGCCTTTTTCCACCGCGGGAATATAGTTGCGCGGGACCGCGCCGCCGACGATCTGATCGACGAATTCGAAGCCATTGCCGGGAGGGAGCGGTTCCACCTTGAGCCAGGTGTCGCCGTATTGGCCGCGGCCGCCGGTCTGTTTTTTGAGCCTCCCTTGAGCGCTCGCCGTGCCGCGGATGGTTTCCTTGTACGGCACCTTCGGCGCCTTCAGGATAACCTCCGCGCCGTATTTGCGCTTCAATTTTTCAACCACGATCTCGATATGCTGCTGGCCCATACCGGAAAGGATAAAATCCCGGGTTTCTTCGTCCCGGTGCATTTCGATAGTCGGGTCTTCCTCCATAATCCGGTGGAGCCCCTGGGGCAGTTTGTCTTCGTCAGCTTTGCTTTTGGGCTCGAGAGCGAAGGAAATATTCGGCGAGAAACGCGGCGCGGGCGGATAGCAAATCGGCGCCTTTTCATCGCACAACGTATCGCCGGTGGCGACGTCTTTGAATTTTGCCGCGGCGACGATCTCGCCCGCGGCCGCATCCTTGACGGCTTCTTGTTTCTTGCCGTCGAGGCGGAACAGGTGCCCGGTTTTTTCTTTTGTCTGCCGGTTCGGTATATAGCAGGTCACGTCCTGGGCGATTTTCCCCGACATGACCCGCATGACCGAGAGCTTGCCGGCGAACGGATCGATCAAAGTTTTGAACACGTAGGCGGAAAAAGGCGCGTTCGGATCTACCGCGCGCTTGATCGATTCGCCATTGGCCGGATTAGTTCCCTCGGCCTCGCCTCCTTCGAGCGGCGAAGGCAGATACTCGGCGACGGCGTCGAGGAGGTGGGCGACGCCGATCTGGCGCAGCGGCGCGCCAAACAGAATCGGAAAGAGGCTTCGCTGCCGCACCGCCTCTCGGATCGCTTTCTTTAACTCTTCAATGCTCAACTCCTGCCCGTCGAGGAATTTTTCCAACAGCTCGTCATCGGACTCGGCCACGTCTTCGACCATCTTTTGGCGCCACGCCTCGGCGGCGCCTTTTAAATCAGCCGGGATATCGGCTTCGGTGAACTTACCGCTCTCGGCGTCATACAAGCACGCCTTCATCGTCAGCAGGTCGACGACTCCCTTAAAATCGGCTTCTGCGCCAATCGGCATCTGCAAGTAAACGCCCTTGGCTCCCAGGGTGTCCAACAGCGGCGCCAGGCGTTCGTGAGCGTTGGCTTGCTCGTGATCCATTTTGCTGACAAACAGAAGGCGACTCACCCGATCGTCATTGGCCTGCGCCCATAGACGCTCGGACTCCACCCGCAGGCCGACGGTGGGATTGAGCATAAACACCGCGCCGCTGCACGCGCGCACGCAGCTCATCGCGTCCGCTAGAAAAGCGGCGTAGCCCGGCATATCGATAAGGGTGATCGGGTGCTTTTTCCAAGACAAGCCGTGAAACGCGGTCGAGATCGACACGCGATGCTTGACCTCTTCCGCCTCAAAATCGAGCACCGACGTGCCCTCTTGAACCTTTCCCAACCGCTGCGACGCTCCCGCCGCGAACAACATCGCCTCCCCTAAAGAAGTTTTTCCAGAGCCTCCCTGACCGAGAATCCCGACGTTACGAAGTTTATCGAGTTCCGCTACAGCCATGATCATCGATTCCTTCCTCGAGAATTTTCTATCTTTGCGCTCTTGCTTTTACCTCTTGCAGCGAATTTCGATCGTGAATGATCCGCAGCCCCGCCAGCGTCAAAAATTCATCCACTGCGTCGATGCTCAAACATTCCGAGGCCACCAGAGGCGCCAGACCGCCGGTGGCGACGACCTTGGGCTTCGCGCCGCATTGGGCTTGAATGCGTTGCACGATGCCGTCCACCAGGCCGACGTAGCCGAAGAAAATTCCCGCCTGGATGGAATGGACCGTGTTGCGGCCAATGACCTCTCGGGGTTTGACAATCTCGATGCGCGGCAGTTTCGAGGCGCGCTGGAACAGCGCCTCCAGGGAGATCGACAGACCGGGAGCGATGGCGCCGCCAACGTATTCGCCCTTTCTGGAGATCAGATCAATGGTGGTCGCCGTGCCGAAATCGACGATGATGCAGGCGTCGCGGTACTTTTCGTAGGCCGCAATGCCGTTGACAATGCGGTCGGCGCCGACGTCCTTGGGGTTTTCGTAAAGTATCGGCATGCCGGTTTTGATGCCCGGGCCGACGATCAGGGGATCGAGTTTGAAAAACCGCTGAGAAAGCTCCTGCGTCACCGTGAGCATGGACGGAACCACGCAGGAGACGGCGATGGCTTTGATCTGGCCGGTGCGGATGCCCTCGTAATCGACCAGTTGGGTGATGATGACGCCGTATTCGTCAGCCGTGCGCTCCGCCTGCGTTGCCAGGCGCCAGTGAGTGATCAGCTTCTTGCCCTGGTACAGTCCAAGAACGATGTTGGTGTTACCGATATCGATGGCTAAAAGCATGGATCCGCGTATCAGTCCTCCGCGGCAACGACATCGCCGGCGATGATGCGTTGCACAGCGCCGCTTTCGTTTTCCACCAGTAGCGCGCCTTCCGCATCGAGGCCCTTGGCGCGACCGACAATCTCTTGACCCAGCATCTCCACCCGCACCCGCCGCCCGCGCAAGTCAAAGCGCGCCTCCCAGCGCGCGGCTATAGCGCCAAACCCGGAGGCTTCAAGCACTCCATAGCACCTGTCGAGGTCCTGAATCAATCGCCTGAGAAAGCTTTCCCGGCTCACGCTTTGTCCCGTCAAAGCGAGCACCGACGTGGCGCGGCGGCGGATCTCTTCCGGCATGACTTCAAGCGAAAAATTGAGGTTCACGCCGATACCGAGAATCGCGTAATGCACCCGCTCAGCGTCGCAGGACAGCTCGGTGAGAATGCCCCCGAGCTTCTTGCCGCCGACCATGATGTCATTGGGCCACTTGATCGCCGCAAAACCGGGAATAAATGCGGCGGTGGTTTCCGCCAGCGCCACAGCCGCCATCAAAGTAATTTGCGGCGCGTGGACCGGCGGCAATTTTGGCCTGAGGATGATCGACAAATAAAGGTTGGCGAAAGGCGGCGATGCCCACCGACGCCCCAGCCGGCCCCGTCCTGCCGTCTGCGTTTCGGCGACCACGATCTCGCCTTCTCCCGCGCCCTTCTCCGCGAGCTCCCGCGCTGTGCTGTTGGTGGAGACGACCTCCTCGAAGTAATGAAATCTCGTCCCGAGGCGGCTTGGGTTCAATCCGTCGCGCACCTGTTCCAGGCGCAAAGGTGCCCGGGCGGCGCGGATCATGTTTGAATCAAGCGGCGGCATTCATCGTGATCTTCATGTTGAAATCGACCACCGGCGCAGAGTGCGTCAGCGCGCCGGAAGAAATAAAATCGACCCCGGTAGCCGCGACCTCGCGTATATTCTCCAGCGTGATGCCCCCCGACGCTTCGATCCAGGCTCGCTTGCCGACCAGCTTTACCGCTTCCGCCATCTGCGCATGGGTCATGTTGTCGAGCATGATCACGTCGGCGCCCGCGTCAATCGCTTCCTGGACTTGCTTCAAGCTGCTCGTCTCGACCTCGACCTTGGCCATAAACGGCGCGTGGCGGCGTACGGCTTTCACCGCCTCGGCGATGGAACCGGTCGCTTCGATGTGATTGTCCTTGACCAGGGCCGCGTCGTAGAGGCCAATGCGGTGGTTGGTGCCGCCGCCCATGCGCACGGCGTACTTTTCCAGCGTGCGCAGCCCCGGCGTGGTTTTGCGCGTGTCGAGCACCTTGCAGGGAAAATCCTGGACCGCTTCGACGTATTTGCGGGTGAGCGTGGCGTTGCCGGATAGGCGCTGGAGGAAATTGAGCGCCGTCCTCTCGGCCAGGAGCAGCGCCCTCACGGGCCCCTCCGCTTCGGCCACGACCATACCAGGAGAGACCTGGTCACCATCCTTAGCGCGTAAATGAACCGCGACTCTGTGATCGATAAAATAGAAAATACGCTCGAGTAAAACCAAACCCGCCACCACGCCGTCTTTTTTAGCGCGGAACAGCCCCGTGCCGCGTGATTCTGCCGAGATTGTCGACATCGTCGCCAAATCACCCGCACCGATATCCTCGTCGAGAGAATCGCGAATCAACCTTTCGATCTGTGGACTTACGTGTATGTCCATTGTCTTAATCCCTTCCAGCTTGGATTTCCTGCAGCTTCTCCAGGCTGTTTTTAAGCGCGCGAATTTTGTCTTCGAATCGGATCGCCTTCTCCCGCTCCTTGAACACAACCTCTCTCTTGGCCTTGGCGAGAAATTCCCGGTTGGCCAGCTTCCTTTGGACCCGATCCAGCTCCTCCTGGGCCTTCGCGATTTCTTTCTCCAATCGCCCCCGTTCATCGTCGAGGTTCACGAGGTCATCAAGCGGCAAATAAATTTCCGTGGAGCCTACGACCGCCGTTGCGGCACCCTTCGGGCGCCCCTCCAGATCGCGAAATTCGGTAGTGCCGACGCGCGCCAACGAGCGGAGATACGGCAGCTGGGTGCGCAAAAACGCTTGCTCCGCGCCCTCGGAGCAAAAAATCACCTTGACTTCCTTACCGGGCGGGCAATTGAGCTCCGTGCGCAGATTACGAATCGCGCGAACGATGCCCATCAAGAATTCCATCTGCCTTTCCACCGTTTCGTCGATCGAACTCGCCTCGGCAACGGGGTAGGGAGTCATCATGATGCTTTTTCGTTCCTCGCCGATAACCTGCCAGATCTCTTCCGTCACGAACGGCATGATCGGATGGAGCAGCAATAAAATCTGCTCGAGCAGTTCGCGCAGAAGCCTTCGGCTTCCGTCCGCCTGCCCGGCGTCGGAACCGTTCAGCGCTAATTTGCTCATCTCAATGTACCAGTCGCAGAACTCATGCCAGGTGAACTGATAGAGCCCGTTGGCGTAGTCATTAAAGCGGTAACCTTCAATGGCCTTGCGCGTTTCGAAAATCGTGGAAGCGAGCCGGGAGCGGATCCAGCGGTCGGCCAGATTCATTGGAACTTCCGCCCCAACGCCCGGGCTGTCGCCGGCGACGAGATTCATCTGTACGAAGCGGGCCGCATTCCAAAGTTTGTTCACAAAATTTTGATAGCCCGCGATGCGCTCCTCGGCGAGCTTGATGTCGCGGCCCATGGCGGCCATCGCCGCCAGCGTAAAGCGAAACGCATCGGTGCCGTACTTATCCATGATTTCGAGGGGATCGATGACGTTGCCCTTGGACTTGGACATTTTCTGCCCCTGCTCGTCGCGCACCAGGGCATGGATATAGACGTCGCGAAACGGCACATCCCCCATGAACTTGAGCCCCATCATGATCATGCGCGCCACCCAGAAAAAAAGAATGTCAAAGCCGGTGACCAGGACCGACGTCGGATAGAAATTTTTCAAGTCATCGGTCCTGTCCGGCCATCCCAGGGTCGAAAATGGCCATAGAGCGGAGGAAAACCAGGTATCGAGCACATCCGGGTCCTGTACCAGATCTTTACCGCCGCAACGCGGGCAGTGCTGCGGTATCTCAGCAGCCACGAAGGGCTGGGCGTCCTTGGTGAGCCGGTAGTCGCCGTTGGCGCCGGGGATCAGATTGCTCCCGTCGCAACTCCGGCAATACCATGCCGGGATTTGATGACCCCACCAGATTTGCCGCGAGATGCACCAGTCCTTGATGTTTTCCATCCAGGCAAAATAGGAATTGCTCCAGCCTGACGGGATAATCGTGATCCGGCCGTTGTGAACCGCTTCCATCGCCGGCGCGGCCAAGGGCTTGATGTCCACGAACCACTGCGGCGTTAGATAGGGCTCGATCACCGTCTGGCAACGATAACAACGCCCCACCGCAAGTTTGTGCGCCTCGGTCCTTTCCAGAAGACCTTTCGCTTTCAATTCCTCGACCACGATTTTACGCACTTCGAACCGATCCTTACCGCGATAGCGTTCGATCCAATCGCCGCTCTCTCCGCGCGCCAGGAAAGAATCGGCATCCACACGCGCATCGGCGTCGAAAATGCTGATCTTGTCGAGGCCAAAGCGCTCGCCTATCTCGAAGTCATTGAAATCATGGCCCGGCGTAACCTTAAGGGCGCCCGTGCCGAATTCACGATCGACGAACGGGTCGCCGATCAACGGCACGATTCGGCCGCTGATCGGCAGCCGGATTTTACGGTCCAGCAATGTTTGATAGCGCTCGTCATCGGGGTGGACGGCTACGGCAGTGTCGCCGAGCATGGTTTCCGGTCGGGTGGTGGCAACGACCACCACCGCCCGCGAACCGTCATCCGCCAGGGGATAACGGATATGCCAGAGATGGCCGTCGCTCTCTTCATGATTGACTTCTATATCCGCCAGCGCCGTTTTGCAGCGCGGACACCAGTTGATCAAACGCTCGGCGCGATAGAGCAGTTGATCTTCCCAAAGTTTGACGAAAGCTTCCCTGACCGCGCGCGACAAGCCCTCATCCATGGTAAAGCGTTCGTGGCTCCAATCGCAGGACACGCCCAGCGCTTTCAGTTGGTGCAGGATGGCATTGCCCGCCTCCCGCTTCCAAGCCCAAACCAGCTCGACGAATTTTTTCCGCCCGAGGTGCACTCGGCTCGTCCCTTTTTGCGCCAGCTGGCGCTCGACGACGTTTTGCGTCGCGATGCCGGCGTGATCTGTGCCCGGCACCCAGAGAACGCGACAACCGTCCATGCGCTTGTAGCGGCAAAGCACGTCTTGCAAGGTATTGTTGAGCGCGTGGCCCATGTGCAGCGAGCCGGTGACATTCGGGGGAGGAATCACGATAGAATAAGAAAAATCACCGTTATGCGCGGGCGCAAACAGCCCCGCGTTCATCCAATGGGCATACCATTTGGGCTCGACTTCTTTGTGAGAATAGGCTTTCGGCAGTTGCATGAAGCTAATTTTCTGGCGGTAGATACTCTTCCGCCGCCGTCTCCTCGACCACGTCGACGAGTTCGATGATCGCCGGCTCGGCGCTAGCTTTAGCCGCGCCCTGCGGTCGACTCGCTTTCCTAGTTTGCGTGAATTTTGCCGGCGCCGTCGCCGCGCCCGGTTTGTCCACTCCGGTCAAACCGAGACACTCGGCCACAGCCTTCTGCAGCTCGTCCCGGCGCACGGGTTTCCGCAGGATGACCAATCCTTGCCGAGCAGGCGGGCCGGGCGTACCGTCCGCTTCGATCCAAAGGGTCGGTATTTGCCAAGCCTCGGTCGCATTCAAGCCGCGGGCCGCCGGCGTCCCTTTTTCCGATAGGGCCGCGGCGTCGACAATCACCGCGTCCACTCCCGCCAGAGCCGCGGCTTGCGGCAGCGTCTCCATCACTCGCACTCTATGTCCGACCGGCAACGCCAGAACCAACGCTTGTTGAAGCATTTTGTAGGGTTCAATAATGACAATGCTGCTCATCTGGCGAACGCTCTGCCTCCGTTATCTTGACAAGTTTTGGACCCCAAGTTACAAACGATTAACACTCATGAGCTTCGACGGCTTCTGCGAAAGTGGCGGAATTGGTAGACGCGCAGGATTCAGGATCCTGTGGGGTAACACCCGTGGGGGTTCGATTCCCCCCTTTCGCACCAAGTACCTACTAGGTATCACACAAGCTCGTTTTTCTCTAATCTCCCCGTAAACCCCTCGCACGATTGATGGCGGCGACATTGGCGGTCAGCGATCTTGCGCCCGATTTTGCCGTCGGACCGGGAGCCCCCGAATCGTGAGCGCCATGGGCGCTACGATTCCCAAAAGAGGTGAGGCCCGCCGGGCTCCCGCGACGCCGAGAGCGTCGCGCAGGCGGAAGGTGAGCCGAAAGAGCGATTCACGATGAAGGTGTTGTTAAAGTCAATTATTGCGGTCGTATTCTTCGCGCTGGCGGCGGGCGCCTGCTCGCGAGAATCAGACCCGGAAGATCCACGAGCTCAAAACGCCGCTTGGAAACGGGGAAGGGCCGTTTATATTGCAAACTGTGTCGCTTGCCATAATAACGACCCCTCCAGAGACGGCCCCATCGGCCCCGCAATTCAAGGATCCTCTCGGGAATTGCTGGAAACCCGAGTGCTCACCACCAGCTATCCGCCGGGATATGAGCCGAAACGTCCGACCAAGGTAATGCCGCAATTCCCCTTCTTGAAGGACGAAATCCCCAACTTGGCCGAATATCTCAAGTAATCCCCGCCGCCTAAGTCAAAGCAAGCGTCAATACATAAAGTACCGCCGTAAGCACAAATCCGGCCCAGAGCGCGCCACTCACCGAGTCCAGCGGCTTTTTGGTTACGCCTTGCGTACCCATTAGCGCGTTGATCTGGACGGCGCCGATGACAATGAATACCAGGATCCAATACACCGCGCGGGAGCCGGACTGCCCCACCATCGCTGGATAATGACTCGCCGCTCCCATATAGAACAGCATCGGAATCGAGAACACGGTGTTGGTTCGAGACGTGAGCGCCGCCCGACGCGCGGCGCCGGCGGCCTCCGGCAACGCTTGCCCGCCCGAGGCCACTTGATTGGTCGAGGCGATCACGATCTGCTGTTTGGGCCAGATCACGAGCCAGACATTGAGAAACATCAAGGTGCCCATCAATCCGCCGACGGTGATCGTCACGCCGTAGGGTGACGAATAAAAAAGTCCCGCGCCCATTTCGTGCATGCGAATGCCATAAATGAGAATGCCGGCGAGAAACGTAAACATGGCTCCCCAACGAAACCACCAGAGCGCGCGCGGCACCAATTTTTGGATCGCCCCGCTTCTCACCGGCGCTTCGGTTTCGGCGAAAAACGGCGTCTGAACGAAATTAAAATAGTAGAGAAGTCCGATCCACGTCACACCCGCCAAAAAATGAATCCACCGCAAGATGAACATGAGTCCTTCCATAATTCTCCTCCCCTTCGACCGGCGCTCACGGCGAGCGCAGACAGTTTATTTATTTTGCGTCTATATAGGGGCGGAAACTCTTGCTTGTCAAGAACAATCGGCGATGGCGATCCTTGGCTTTGTCGTATACCGTCCCGGGAAATGAGCGGCAATCCCAGCGCATGCGTGCGGCGACAACGGCGCCCCGCATCGGCTTGACCTCGCTACCGAACTGTGACATTTTCCCTGCTATCTTTCGGCTCCCTAGGGATTTTTTCTGATTCGCGAAACCAAAACTCGCACGCGCGAGGCGCCTTCGGGCGTCGCCTTGGATGGCCAACGCCATATACCTTTGCTGCAGGCCGGCAACGACCCCTTCAGCTTCGTGAGCGAGGAGTTGCGCCTGGTTGAAGAAAATCTCGCGCGCGCCATCCGATCGCGCGAACGCAAACTCAGCGAGATATCCGGTCATCTGATCTGCGGCGGCGGCAAGCGCGTGCGGCCCATGGTGACCCTGCTGGCGTATTTGGCCTTCGGCGGGAAGCACGTTCGCGACATTGTCGATATCGCGACCGCCATCGAGCTCATCCACACGGCAACCTTGCTGCATGACGACATCCTTGACGGCGCGGAAACCCGTCGGGGCAAGGAATCCGCCTATAAGAAGTTTGGTTTGAAGTCGACGCTGGTGGCGGGCGACTTTTTATTCATCAAAGCATTCGAGTTTGCTGGCAAGTTCGACGAGACGGTAGTTCAGTGGACCGCGGATGCCTGCACTCTGCTTACCGAGGGGGAGATCCTTCAGGGTCATTTCAATCGCAACCGGACGGTCACTATCAACGACTACGTCGAGATCGTCACGCGCAAAACCGCATCCCTTTTCCACACCGGTGTCAAGGTCGGAGCCTACCTGGCCGGTGCCCACGCGTCGATGGTGGATGAGACCGAACGCTACGGACTCAATATGGGAATTGCTTTTCAGATGGTGGACGATATCCTGGACGTGGTCGGCCACGCCGAACTCCTCGGCAAGCCTGTCGGTATCGATCTTCGCGACGGCAACCCGTCATTGCCGATTATCATTGCGCTGGATCATGACGATGCCGCGGTGCGCGAGGCCTTCGATTCACCAAGCCCGAGCGAAGCCCAAATCCAAACAGCCCTGGAAGCGATCCGAAAAGGGCCCGCCCTTTCCGAGGCCCGAGTTCTCGCCAAACAATACGCGGAACGGGCGCTCAAATCGATCCGCAAATTACCGCCGTCGCATTATCGCAACGGCATGAAAACACTGGTGCAGTTGATCATCGACAGAGATTTCTGACCCTTGCCGGGTTATCTGCGCGCGACCGATTCCAAGTTTCTGAGCCTACCGAGTTGATGCCCGCTCCAAGCCATCCGCGCGATCGAGCCGTTCAGAGCATGTTCGACCGTATCGCGTCGCGCTACGATCGGCTCAACCGCGTGATCAGCTTTCGCCTCGACCGCAAATGGCGCGAGCAGGCGATTCAATCACTCCTATCCGCCGGCGCGGAGCGGATCCTCGATCTCGGTACCGGAACCGGCGATCTCGCGCTCAGCGCCGTCGCCTCCGCCAACGGCCGAGCCCTGGTCGTGGGACTGGATTTCTCCCTCGAAATGCTCAAGCTTGCCGAACGGAAACGGCGCAGCGCCCGCCACGGTGAAAAAACCTTCTTTGTGGACGGCAGCGCTCTTGAGGCGCCCTTCAAAGACGCGGCCTTCGACGGGGTCATGACGGCATTCGTTCTGCGCAATGTCTCCGATCTGGAAATTTTCTTCGAGCAGGCCGCCCGCGTTCTAAAACCCGGAGGGATATTGGTATCCCTGGATATGTTCCCGCCGCCGGAGGCTTGGTTTGCGAAGCTATACGGGATTTACTTCTACCGTTTAGTGCCATGGATCGGCGGAGTCTTGGCGCGCGACCGCCGCGCTTACCAGTATTTGTCGGAGTCGGTGCGCCGATTTCAAACGCCGGAAAAAATTGCAGAGGGAATACGCGCGGCCGGCTTCAGCGGGATTACGATAAAAAAGTTTCTTCGCGGCGCAGTCTGCATGCACATTGCCGAAAAGGCGCGCATTCGGTAGCCACAGGATTTAGGATCCGCTTATGACCGGGTTTTCCAGCAGTTTTTTCATTTTTCTCTATCAGATAGCCCTGGGCGGGCTCTTTGCGTTGGCCGGCACGCCGTTTCACGAAATCGAAAGGGCCTTTTACAAGTCCACGGCCGGCGTTCTCTACGTCATTGCTCTTCTCGGCCTGTGGGGACGAAGCCGCTACTATTGGCACAGCCTCTCGAGCGAATTTTACTGGGTCACCGCTTTTGAAGTTGTATTTCAATTGGCCTTCGCAATTGCCTTTTCCTGCTACATGTTTTCATTGTGGGGGGAACGGCAAACCTTTCGCGCGCGCAGCTTTGCGTGGACGATTCTAACCGGACTCGGTGGGCTGTTGTTAGCCACCCACAGCTTCTACGGCGCGCCCTTTTTTTCCGTGGAGACCGTCGTTTACCCGTCGGCGTTTCTATTGTCCGCCCTGCTCCTGGGAGGGGTGACGGTGGGCATGCTGATCGGCCATTGGTATCTCATCGACACCGGGCAGAGCTTGGAACCTTTCGTTCGGATTTTCAGGTTTTTCGTCATCGCGCTGATCGCCCAGTGTGTTTTCTTTGCTCTGGGTCCGGCGGCCCTTTACTTCTTGGGAACCTTAGAAAGCCAGGCGGGCATGGAACGCTTGTGGCAGCAACATTCGACACTATTGGTCACACGGGTGTTATCGGGACAGATTGCCCCGCTGGTCCTGTCCTGGATGATCTGGCGCACATTGCTCATTCCGCACACCATGGCCGCCACCGGTCTTTTTTATATCGCGCTGCTGGGAGTGTTTGTCGGCGAGATTCTGGGGAGGCAAATCCTGGCGCTGACGATGCTACCGTTCTGAATCACTGCGGCCGCTTGGAGCCGGGGGGGGATATGTTTTAATCTTGGTGATTTTTAATTGGCTTGACGTCCAACCTAAATCGTATCCGACCTGGTCGCCAACCTTGAGATCCAGCGCGTTCTTGGCCTCACCGCAAACAATCACCAGATTGTAGTCAAACGTTAATTCCCGCCCGCTCTCGGTACGCACCACGCCCGTATTGTTCGACGGGAAAAGCTTGGTGATCACCCCCTGGTGGTAATAATCGCCCCGTTCGGAAATCAATATATCGGCCTTCTCACTTGCCATGACGGCGGGCGAACTGAAAATTCGCGCCTCGTGCGAAACTGTCCAATCGATACCGATGCCCGATGACTTCGGACATCAATCACTGAAATGGAGCTAAAGGCTCGACGGGGGTTAAGTGATCGGGTGCCTTTGCTGCGCGATGCGACCTTGCAATTCCATCAAACCGTCGAGCACGGCCTCCGGCCGGGGCGGACAACCGGGAACATAAACGTCGACGGGAATGATCCGGTCGATGCCTTGAACGGTAGCGTAGTTGTCGTAAAACCCGCCGCTTGCGGCGCAAGCGCCGAAAGCCATCACCCACTTCGGCTCGGACATCTGTTCGTAGACCCGCTTGAGAACCGGCGATAATTTGTGGTTCACGGTGCCGATCACCATCAAAAGGTCCGCCTGCCGGGGGCTGAAACGCGGTAAAAGGGCGCCAAACCTGTCGATGTCATAAGGCGACATCGACAGCGACATATACTCCATCGCACAGCAAGCCGTGGCAAACGGATAGGGAAACAAGGAATACTTGCGCGCCCAGCCGAGAGCCTTGTCGAGACGAGTGAGAACTACGGACTCTGCGAGGAGCTTGTCTTCCGCCGAACCGGACGCCGCTGATGAACTGGCTTGACTCATCTCAATCGGTCCTCAATTTCCCGCCGTCCCTAGCGTAGCGTGTTTTTTTCGGTTAAACAAACCCGGAACGGTTCCGGTTGAAGACGGGACGGCAGCAGCCCGGCCACGATCTTGCAGACGTATCGAAGCGGCAACCGGGTAGACCGCCGAACTTCCGTAGTCGCCCTTTCCACCGGGGCGTCGCGCGCCGCTGTTTCCAAGGCCGCCGGCAATCGTGCCGCGGTCGAGCAACCACATACGGTAGGGCCTTAACGCTTCACCACGTTAACGGCGTGCGGCCCTTTCGTCCCATCGCTGATTTCAAACTCGACGGCCTCGCCCTCGTTAAGAGTCTTGAAGCCATCGCCCTGGATCGCGCTGTAATGGACGAAGACGTCGCCGCCGTCTTCCCTTTCAATGAAACCATAACCCTTCGAATTGTTGAACCACTTCACCTTTCCCGTCGCCATTATTGTCAAACCTCCTGGGGCTATCCCCGCGCCGATGCGCGCACTCACGAAATTCCGATCCCTCCCCCGTTTCGGCTCCGAGAGATTCCGACATCCACATCCTCGCTCCCGAACCGCGTAAAGCGAAGTTCCTCGCCTGCCGCGGCGAAGGCGCCGGGTTGGGAAGAACTTTGCTCGATTCAGCGCGCGAGATTAGATACGGGTCAGTCCTGTTGTCAAGAAAAAACTTGTCGCTAAAATGAAAAGATGAAACAGGCTCTATTAATTTTTGCTCCGGATCAAAGCGATGGAGAACGGAAGACCCAGGCCACATCCATGGTCGATGGCGACATGGGACCCCCCCTTGGCCGCGAGCAAACGACAATGGGCGAAAAGCGGTCCCGCCGCGGCAAATGACTCGGCGGGGTTCGAAATACCCACCGAAGGCTGTTATATCAATACATAAGATTAGATAAAGAAGTATCTAATATTATTATAGTTTTATTCATAATACTTGACATCACTGCATTTTTTCCTTATACCTAAAGGGCTTAAGGCAAGTCGACGGATGTCGCTTGTGTGGGCACTTCGCGGGCTTTGCAGACCAAAAGGCTGGCCAATGGCTATTTACACGACGCTCTCCAAGAAGGACATTGTCAAAGTGGCGGACGAGTTCGCCTTGGGCGAGCTTGCTTCCTTCTCCGGCATCAAAAACGGTTCAGTCAACACTCATTATCTCATAGAAACCAAAAGGGGCCGCTATTTTGCCAAGATCGATGAAGTCAAGAGCGAGCTTGAGGTAAAACAGGAACTCGACTTGCTGTTTCATCTCAGGAAACAGAGCTTCCCCTGCCCGCAGCCATTGAAGAGCAAGAACGGACGGTTCCATCTCGAATTACAAGGCAAGTGCCTGACCGTGAGCCGCTTCATTGAGGGTTCCGAGATCCCCGTCGCGGCGATGACCGCGTCTCACTTAACCGCGCTCGGCCATGCCTTAGCGAATCTGCACCTCCTCGGACGCAGTTACAAAAAGGGAATTGACAATCGTTTTGGCTTCAATCGAATTGCCGCGACCTACCGAGAAGTGCGCCGGCAGATGCCTTCGCATTTGAAAAACATCATTCGCGTGCTGGACGATGAATTTTCCTACTTGGAGAATTACCTTGACAATAATCTGCCGAAAGGAATCATTCACGGCGATTTGTTTGCGGATAATGTCAAATTCAAGGGCAGCCGGCTTACGGGGGTCATGGATTTTGAGGCCGCGTGTCGCGGCAAGCTGATTTACGACCTCGCGACCGCAGTAAACGCCCTCTGCTTTCTTGAGGAGCGTTATCGTATCGATCGATTCGAAGCCTTGATATCCGGTTACGAGAGCCTGCGGCCGTTGTCTCTTCCCGAATGGGACTCCTTTCCCAATGAGTTGCGCTTTTCCGCCCTTCGTTTTACGGTGACACGGATCAAGGATTTCTTTTTGCGACAGGTGGATGAAAATCAGCGAATCTATAAAGACTTCAAGGAATTTTACGAGCGCTTGCTGATTCTTCGGCGGGAGAAAAGCGGCGGCATGGAAGATATTTTGCTTGCCATGGCGACGGGATACGATTATCGCAAATATCAGAAATCGAAGCCTTCAAAATAGCGCAAAGTGACCCGCCACGGCTTCTGACGTCAAGTGACTTCGGCAAGTTTTTCCAGATTCTGGCGGGCATCCCGGCGGATGAGTCGGACCAGCGCGGTGACCATCAGCGCGATGCCCAGCAGAAAAAGCAACCTGCCCCCTGTCAGGACCACATAGAAAAAATTAAGCTTTACTCTTGCGGCGTTGTATTTTTCCCTGTCTTCCGTAATGCGCCGCAGCACTTCTTCGCTTTTCTGATAGTCGAGCTGTTGAAAGCTACGATACGATTCTTCCAGCCCCGTTTGCGTGGTTTTGTAGAGCAGACTTTGGTATTTTTGGGTTTCGACGGCCCCGACTGTCCAGTTTCCCACGCCCATGACCGCGCATAGCAGCCCGGACATCATAAGATAACTGGCGCAAAGATCCCGTGCCTTCATGGACAGCTCCCAGGGTTAAGATAGCGGGTCGGCGAAGGTAATGCCAGCATGGGGGGCCGAATCGTTGCACCCGTCCAAAGAGTAGCTTAGGATTTGATGCCTATGAGGCGCTTTGTCATTGGCGACATCCACGGATGCGCCGACGAACTCCGCACGCTGCTTGATGCGCTGCCGCTTGCGAGCGGCGAGCGGGTGGTTTTCCTCGGCGACTATATTGATCGCGGACCTCATTCGAAAGAGGTTGTCGAATTCCTTTTGTCGCTGCAGAAAAACGCGCCGGATGTCGATTTCATCTTTCTCAAGGGCAACCATGAGGACATGCTGTTGTCCTATCTCGGTATGGACGGTGCCCATGGAAATATGTTCCTGGTCAATGGCGGGAAAGCAACCCTGGCCAGTTACGGCCTCAACGAACGGCAGATGGCCCCCGCGGAAGGCCTGCGGGCCATTCCTGAAGAACATCTGGAATTCTACCAGAGGCTGCGGTCGCATTATTTGATGGATCCGTTTTTGTGCGTGCACGCGGGGATTCATCCGCAAAAAACCCTGGCGAATCAAACCCCGGATGACTTGTTGTGGATCAGAAATAAATTTATCTTGAGTCGCCATGGGCTGCCGCAAACGGTCCTGTTCGGCCATACCCCGCAGCAGAGCGTGCTCTATGATCTTCCTTACAAGGTCGGCTTAGACACCGGACTCGTTTACGGTAACATGTTGACATGTATCGAGCTAGATGAGAAAGTTCTGTTCCAGATCGGCCGCGGCAAAAAGGCGGTTAAGCGAACTTCCGTTCAACCGATTTGGCATCCGCCCGCAGATTATCACCGTTAGACCGGTCGTAGCCTGATCCCAACCTGCCTGGCATTTTTTCGGCGGTGTAGCTCAGTTGGTCAGAGCACGCGGCTCATATCCGCGGCGTCGTAGGTTCGATTCCTACCACCGCCACCAACTTTTTTTTCAAGTTTTTACGCCCGCCGGCGGCGGAACCGCTTTTAGCGTCCCGGATTATGCGCCGGTTAGGCACGTTCCCGCCAGGAACTTCAAATGCGTTCGCTTAGAATTTTTCCAGCCACTCGCGTTGCCGGTAGCGCGTACGAGCCAATCGTTCGATGGCATCCCAGGGTACGCCCGTGAGCTCGCCATCGGCCGCCCACGCCTCGATCAATCCGCCGCGCATTTCGTGCGAAGCCAGTTTGAGATTGACGACAAAGTCGGCATGGGCCCGCTGCCGGCGGTACTCCGGCTCCCTCTCCGGCATCGAGAGGCAACGTTCGATCAAGGGCAACTCAAAATCCAGCAAGAAAGTTCCATGCACAAGCACCCAGGTCCGTTTGCGGTACTGCGAATTGCCGGAGAACTTGCGCCCCCCCGTTGTCAGATCGCTGATCCCCTCGATGCTTACCTTTACGTCCGTTAATTTTTCGATAAGTCCTCGATGCCGCCCCAAGACATGCCTAAATGTCTCACCGACCGACCCGATCCTCTCCGCGTGGGCATTGACAATCAGCGAATAATTGAGACATCCCGGCCCTTGTACCACCGCGCCGCCGCCGCTCAGGCGGCGCAACACCGGAATTCCCGCCGCCGCGCACGCCGGCAAGCGCGCTTCCAAATGAAGTTTGTTTGAATGGCCGAGGACGACGAAGGGCCGTGGGGCCTGCCAGATGCGCAGCACCGGTTCTTTCATTCGGCCTGCCTCAAACAAGCTCAAAATCGCTTCGTCGCATGCGAGGTTGCTCGCGGGATCGGCAAAACTCAGATCGAGATATTTCATTGCGCTCAGTTGATTTTGCGGGCGTTTTGTTGTCTGTTAAAAACTTAAGGAGCGAGCGTACATGGAACCCGAAAAAAAAGAACTTAGCACCGGGAGCTCGATCAATGGCGATCACGAGAACAACAAAGGCCCCAGAAACGACCGCCACAAATGGATCGCATCGCTCGAATTTATTCTCGATTATATTTTAAGAAACGAGCAATCGGAACAGGCCACTCGCTTGATCGAGGAGCTGACCGACCGTTTGCGCGATTCCGGTCTCAAGATTCCGCAGTCGGTGAGCACGCCTTATATCAACACGATCCCGCCGGAAAGAGAGCCCCCCTATCCCGGCAACCGCGAAATCGAGCGGCGTATCAAGAGCTATGTGCGCTGGAATGCCATGGCCATGGTGGTAAAAGCCAACCGCATTCATCCAGATATCGGGGGCCATATTTCCACCTACGCCTCCTCCGCGACCCTGTACGAAGTGGGCCACAATCATTTTTTTCGCGGCGGCGACGGCGAGAGCGCCGCTGACATGATTTATTTTCAAGGCCACGCCTCCCCCGGAGCCTACTCGCGGGCTTACGTGGAGTGGCGCATCAACGCGCCCAAACTGCATCATTTTCGCCAGGAGCTTTCCGCCGTCGGCGGAGTTTCATCCTACCCGCATCCTTACCTGATGCCCGACTTCTGGCAGTTTCCATCCGTCTCCATGGGCCTCGCGCCGATCATGTCGATCTACCAGGCGCGCTTCCTGCGCTACCTTAAGAGCCGGGGTTTGCTGACCGGCGAAGAGCCGCGCGTCTGGTGTTTTCCCGGCGACGGCGAGATGGACGAGCCGGAATCTTCCGGCGCTTTGACGTTGGCGTCGCGCGAAAATCTCGACAATCTTATCTGGGTCGTGAATTGCAATTTGCAGCGCCTCGACGGCCCCGTCCGGGGCAACGGCAAAATTATTCAGGAGCTCGAGGCGCTTTTCCGCGGCGCCGGGTGGAATGTCATCAAGGTCATTTGGGGCTCGGATTGGGATGCGCTGCTGCAAGCCGACGACAAAGGCCTTCTGCTCAAGCGCATGGAGGAGGTCGTCGACGGCGACTATCAGAAGTATTCCGTCGAGCCCGGAAGCTACACCCGCAAACAATTCTTCGGGAAATACCCCGAACTTTTGGCGATGGTCAATCATCTGACCGACGATCAAATCCGCAAGCTTCTCCGCGGCGGCCACGACCCCATGAAAGTATACGCCGCGTATAAAGCCGCCGTCGAGCACAAAGGCGGGCCGACGGTGATCCTGGCCAAGACCGTCAAGGGCTACGGTCTGGGCGAAGCCGGCGAAGGCCGAAATGTCACCCATCAACAGAAGAAATTGAACGAGCGCGAGCTGCGCGAGTTCCGCACCCGCTTCGACATACCATTGCCCGACGAAGAAGTGGTCGAGGCGCCTTTCTACCGACCGCCGCTCGATAGCCCGGAGACCCAATATCTGCTCGAGCGTCGCAAGCAATTGCGCGGCTTCGTTCCTCAACGCAGGGTCAGGACCAAGCCCTTGGGCTTGCCGGGGGACGCCGATTACGCGGAACTCCTCAAAGGTTCCGGCGAGCACTCCATGTCGACGACCATGGCGGCGGTGAGGCTATTGAGCAAGCTGCTGCGCCATGAGGATTTTGGCCGGCACATTGTGCCGATCATCCCCGATGAGGCGCGAACCTTCGGCATGGATTCCCTGTTTCGCCAAGTCGGCATTTATTCTCCCAAAGGCCAGCTTTACGAGCCCGTGGACCGGGAGACCCTGCTTTTCTACAACGAGGCCAAGGACGGACAGATTCTTGAGGAAGGGATCACCGAAGCCGGGTCCATGTCCTCCTTCATTGCTGCCGGGACCGCCTACGCGAACCTCGGCGTCGACATGGTGCCTTTTTACTTTTACTACTCCATGTTCGGCTTCCAGCGCATCGGCGATCTGATCTGGGCCGCGGCGGACAGCAAGGCCAAAGGCTTTCTACTCGGCGCCACCGCCGGCCGCACGACGCTTAACGGCGAAGGGTTGCAACACCAAGATGGCCACAGCCACTTGCTGGCCAGCACCGTTCCGACATTGTTCACCTACGATGCCGCATTCGGCTATGAAATCGCCCATATCATTAGAGACGGCCTGCGCCGCCTTTATGCCGAGGGCGAAGAATATTTTTATTATCTGACGCTTTACAATGAAAGCTACAACATGCCGGTAATGCCGCCGGGCGTCGAAGAGGGAATTCTTAAAGGTCTGTACCGATTCAAGCCCGCGAGCAAAGGAAAGAAATTCAAGGCGCATATCCTTGGCAGCGGCCCGCTACTGCGCGAAGCGCTTCGCGCTCAGGAG
Organism: uncultured Syntrophobacter sp.; assembly: GCA_964539925.1. Classification (GTDB taxonomy): domain Bacteria; phylum Desulfobacterota; class Binatia; order UBA9968; family UBA9968; genus DP-20. The sequence goes on from CAZILB010000003.1 coordinate 29,277, forward strand.
CTGTTGGCCGAGCAGTTCGACGTGTCGGCCGACGTCTGGAGCGCGACCAGTTATAAACTGTTGCGCGGCGATGCACTCCGAATCAAACGCTGGAACATGCTCCACCCCACCGCGGCGCCGAAGAAATCCTACCTCGAATCCGTTCTACAAGACGAGGAAGGAGCTTTTGTCGCGGTGTCGGACTACATGAAAATGGTTCCGGACCAGATCGCTCCGTGGGTCCCCGGCGGCCTGCTGAGTCTCGGCACGGATGGTTTCGGGCGCAGCGACACGCGGATCAATCTCAGGAGATTTTTTGAGGTCGATGCCGAGATGACCACGGTCGCAACCCTCTACGCGCTCTATCAAAAAGGCTTATTGCCGGCACAAACGGTCGAAGAAGCTATCAAAAAACTCGGTATCGACGCGGAAAAGTCATTCCCCTTCTACCTCTAGAGAATCAACTCGAGCAATTCCTCCATGGACGTCAAACTTCCACAGCTTGCTGAAGGCGTAGAGTCCGGCACAGTGGTCGGCATCCTGGTTGCCGAAGGGCAGGAAATCAAGAAAGACCAGCCGATCATGGAGTTGGAAACGCAGAAGGCGGTAGGCTCCATCCCCGCTCCCGCGGCCGGCATCGTCACGAAGGTCCACGTCAAACAGGGCATGGAAGTGTCGGTAGGCCAGACGCTGATCAGCGTCGACACCGGCTCCAGCGCGCCGGCCGCTTCGCCCTCCGTAGCCAGAGAGCCGCAAGCCGCCGACCACGGCTCATCGCCAACCTCAACCACAAATGAACCGCGCGGCCCGACCGAATCGCCCTCGGCGCCGGCCGACTTTCAATACGCATCCAAGACTGGGGCTCCGCCGCCGGCGCCACCATCGATCCGAAAGATTGCCCGCGAGCTGGACATCGACTTGACGCGCATTCGCGGCAGCGAGGCGGGCGGCCGCATCACGCTCGCCGACGTGCGCGCCTACATACAACGGCTGCAGCAACTCGCGGCGCAGGCGGCGCCCGCAACGGCCGCGGCGCAAACGACTCGCGCTGCGGCTGCCGAAGCGATCGACTTTGCCAAATGGGGCCCGATCCGGCGCGAGAAGTTGTCCCCGCTCCGTCGTACGGTCAGCCGTCGCATGGTGGAGTCGTGGACGTCGATACCCAAGATCAATCAATTTGCCGACGCCGATATCACGGCGCTTATGGCGCTGCGCAGGAAACACGCGCCGGCTTACGAGAAAAAGGGCGGCCGCTTGACGCTCACGTCGTTTTTGCTCGTTGTGCTTGGCCGCGCCCTGCAGAAGCACCCGCGCGCCAACGCCAGCCTGGACGAAACGGCTCAGGAGATTATTTACAAAGACCACTGCCATATTGGTGTCGCCGTGGATACCGAAAGCGGCCTGATCGTGCCAATCTTGCGCGATGTCGATAAAAAGAACGTATTGCAGCTTTCCGAGGAACTGCACGAGCTTACCGAGAAAACGCGCCAGCGCAAGGTGGCCCTAGAAGAACTTCAAGGCGGCACGTTTACCATATCCAATCAGGGGAGCATCGGCGGCAGCCACTTTACGCCGATCATCTACGCACCGCAGGTCGCCATTCTAGGCGTCGGACGAAGCGAGGAGAAAGCGGTAGTCGTCGACGGCAAAATCGCCGTTCGAAGCATTCTGCCGCTCTGCCTCGCCTATGATCACCGCGTTCTCGACGGCGCCGACGCGGTGCGCTTCCTCAAAGACGTGATCGCCGCACTGGAGGCCTTCGACGAATCGGTGTTAAAGCTTAAGTAGAAATCTTCTATGGAACCGATCACGACCGAAATTTTAGTTTTGGGGGCGGGGCCCGGGGGATACACGGCCGCATTTTACGCCGCCGACAAGGGCAAAAAAGTTACCCTCGTCGAACAGAACCCGCGGCTCGGCGGCGTCTGCATGAACGTCGGCTGCATCCCATCCAAAGCCCTGCTCCACGCCACAGCCCTGCTGCGGGAGGCGAAAGAATCAACACGCCGCGGGATTGAATTTGGCGCGCCCAACATCGACCTCGACAAGCTGCGGGCATGGAAAGAATCGATACTCGAAAAACTCGGCCAGGGCATTAAAACCTTGGCGCAACATCGCGGCGTCGAGATCGTCCACGGACGAGGCCACTTCGAAGATTCGCACACGTTGCGCGTTGAGACTGAGGCTGGACAAAAGTTCATCCGCTACGATAAGGCGGTCATAGCGGTCGGCTCCAAACCCGCCATGCCCAATGCTTTCGATCTGGGCAACCGGCGGATCATGACCTCCACCGAGGCCTTGGAGTTGCCCGATATTCCACAAAACCTGCTGGTCGTCGGCGGCGGATATATCGGCATGGAGCTCGGTACCGTTTATGCAGCCCTTGGCAGCCATGTCGTGGTGATCGAGGCCCTGCCCTCGATACTCGCCGGCGTGGACTCCGATCTGGTGCGGCCGGTGATGCGGGTCGCGCAAAAGACTTTCAAGGAAATTCGTCTCAACACCAAAGTTTTGAAAATGGCCACCGCCGGCAAACAGATCAAAGTCACTATGGAGACAAACAAGGAGCCGCGCGAGGAGCTTTTCGACCGCGTGCTTGTCAGCGTCGGCCGTGCGCCCAACTATACCGATCTGGGGCTGCAAAACACCAAAGTGACCAAGGACGACAAAGGCTTCATTCATTGCAACGCCCAGCAGCAGACCGACGATCCGAACATCTACGCCATCGGCGACGTCAATGGCGGTGCGCTGCTCGCCCATCGGGCTTCTAAGGAAGCGAAGATCGCCGTCGAAGCCATGCTCGAGGAAGCGAGCGCCTTCGACAACGTCGTCATCCCCGCGGTGGTTTTTACCGATCCGGAGGTCGCCTGGTGCGGTCTCACGGAATCGCAGGCGAAAGAAAAAGGGATCGAAGTCCGTGTGGCCAAATTTCTCTGGGGAGCTTCCGGCCGCGCCCTTACCCTCGATCGGCCCGACGGCCTCACCAAGCTCATTATCGAACCCGACACCGAGCGCATTGTCGGCGTCGGCATCGCCGGCGCCGGCGCCGGCGAACTGATTAGCGAAGGCGTCCTGGCGGTCGAGATGGGGGCTACGGCGCGCGATCTCGCCGAATCGGTTCACCCCCATCCCACCCTCTCCGAAACCCTGATGGAAGCGGCCGAGTCTTTTTACGGAACGGCGACGCACATCCTTTCCCGGCGCCCCGGCTCCTGACCTGATCCGTTTGCCGGTATTTTTCATGCTCCAAGGAAAAGCGGCATCGTCGATGGCGGGGCAACTCCGGCGGAGTTGCCCCGCCATTTTTGTTTGCGATGCGTGATCCGGGCTTGCAATCCGCACAAAAGGCGCCGATCGAATCATCCATGTCGGAGACGCGCCCGCCGCGTCTGTCCCCGGGTTTGGTTTTTAGTCCTCCCCGATTCCTGTCAATTTCCCCTTGGAATTGAGCGCAGAACTGTGGCAGATTGACCCCTAGCGGGAAAACGGGTATTCGCCGCACGGCGGACTTTACGGCCGGAATCGCGAGGTGTCGTTTTGATCAACCACGAACGATTGAAAAATCTTCTCATCGAGCTTATCAAAATCGACAGTCTGTCGCGCAAAGAACGCGACGTGGCCATGCGTCTCAAGCGCGAACTGGAAGACTTGGGAGCGACGGTTTTCATCGATGACGCGGGCGAAAAGATCGGTGGCAACGTCGGTAATCTCATCGCTCATTTTCGTGGCACGGCGGCCGATACCAAGCCGCTCCTGCTTTCCGCCCATATGGATACGGTGGTGCCCGGGGAAGGTATCGTGCCGGTACTGGACGGCGATATCCTGCGCAGCGACGGCCGCACGGTTCTCGGGGGCGACGACAAGAGCGGAGTCGCGATCATCTGCGAAGTGTTGCGCGTGATGAAGGAGAATCGTCTTCCCTGCAGCGACATCGACGTGGTCTTCACCATCTGTGAGGAAGCCGGCTTAATCGGCGCAAAATGCCTCGACGTGGGCAGACTGCGTGCGCGCACCGGACTGGTTCTCGACAGTGATTCGGTGGGATACTTATTCACCAGGGCGCCGGCGGCCAATCGCATGGAGTTCCATGTCCATGGCCTGGAAGCCCATGCCGGAGTTTGTCCAGAGAAAGGCATCAATGCGATCAAGGTCGCTGCCGAGGGTATTGCGCAAATGCAACTGGGCCGTATCGATTTTGAAACCACCGCCAACATCGGGGTCGTCGAAGGCGGCATGGCGGTCAACATCGTGCCTAACCGGGTGGTTCTCCGGGGCGAATCACGCAGCCACAGTCAGGAAAAACTCGATCGTCAGACATGGCACATGCAGAGTTGCCTGGAAGAAGCCGCGGCGCGCCATGTATTGGAGTTGAACGGCAAACGACATCAGGCTCGAGTCGAAGCAAAGATCGCACGCGATTACGACCGAATGGACGTCCCGGAAAGCGCTCCGATCGTCCAATTGGTGCACGCCGCGGCGAACAATTTGAATCTGGAAGTTAAAACCACCGCGACGGGCGGCGGCTGCGACGCCAACGTGTTCAATCAGAAAGGGCTGGTGGTGGCCAATCTCGCCACCGGAATGCGCGAAATCCACACGGTTCACGAATGGCTTGATCTGAAGGACCTGCAACTTTCCGCGCAGATGGTCCTGGAAATCGCCAAGCTCAATGCCAACACCGCAACGGGAATCCGGTAAAACAGAAGGGGCGAGCAGTCGCCGGTTTAAATCGTACCCCGAAACCACTACGCTTCGCCCGCGGCCTAAATTTTATAGTTAAGACTATGCAAGCGGAAGAAATCGGCCTGCTGTTAAAGCAAGAGCGCGGGCAGTTTCTTGAATTTATCAGCGCAATTGAATATCGCCGGGGTGCCGGCCAAAGGAAGCGCGAGGAAGACCTGGCTCGCGAGATCGTGCGGATTTTATCAGGCATGGCCAACGCCGACGGCGGCACGATATTGGTCGGCGTCGAACCCGATAAGAGCGTTACCGGGATTCCCTACGATCACGACGAGCTCCAAAGCGTCATTCAAGCGCCGCAAAATCTCCTGCGTCCCCGCTTGGGAGCTTCGGTTGAGAAAGTTCGTCTTGGCAATCTCCAACTGCTCAAGTTCGAGGTTGCTTCCGGCTTGGAAATTCATCGAATCGCCGGCGGTCGATCGTTTTACCGGCTCGGCGCAGAAACGCCTTCGCTTCCCGCCGAGCAAATCCAATCTCTCAAAGAATCGAAAAAGTCGGTCTTCTACGAGCGCCAGCAGATGTTAAATGCCACCTGGTACGACCTCGATCACGACCTCGTGCGAAGCTTTGCGAACAAAGTACAGGATGGCAAAGATCCCCAGAGTCTCCTTACGGAGAGTTACCACCTTCTCGACCACTCGCGCGGCCTTCCCTGCCCGAATTTGGCCGCCCTGCTTTTGTTCGCCAAAGACCCGACTCGCTGGCACCCTCGCGCCGGCATCGATTTCGTCAAATACGATGGCACCGAGCGCCGACACGGCAGCTCTCTCAACGTCGTCAAGCGCATTCGCTTCGAGGCGCCCCTCGCCCGCCTCGTCGATGAAGCGGTAGGCCGAATCAAAGAGCATATCCGCGAACGCACCATCCTGCACGATCTGTTCTTTCGCGAGCGGCTGGAATATCCAACATTTGCGTGGCAGGAGGCCGTGGTGAACGCCGTCGCGCACCGCGATTACGCGCTCACCGGCGCATCCATTGAGGTCTGGATGTTTGACGATCATATCACCGTGCGCAGCCCGGGGTTGCCGCCGCCGCCCGTCACGCTGGAGCAGCTCCGACAACAAAAAAGCCTTCACTTTTCGCGCAATCCGCTAATCGTCCGCACTCTGGCCGACCTCGGCTACCTGCGCGAGATGGGCGAAGGCGTGCCGCGCATCTATCAGGAGATGGAGACCTACGGCCTTAACCCGCCAGAGTTGTCCGCCGAGGGGTTCGTTTTTTCAGTCACCTTGCGTAACGCGCCGATCTACGACGAAGCCACCTTGTTGTGGCTGAACCAGTTTAGCGGCTCGCAGATCAGCTTGCGCCAGCGGCGGCTGCTCGCTTACGCCTACTGTCACGGCAAGACTTTTTCGACCACGGAATACGAGCGGATCGCCGAAGTGGACCGAGACACCGCTTATCGGGACATTCGCGCCATGGTCAAAACCGGTATCGTCGTACCGCTGAAACCAAAGAGCCGGAGTTATCGGATCATCGAGAGGTTATGACTCGCCGTGCGGTTTTAACGCCTGCGCTCCAAAGCTCATTTCGCCCCCCTTGGCCGACTCTCCGGACGGACTCCGGGATAAATCTTTTTTCGAGCCTTCGAATATGAACTTCTGCCAGCTCATGAGCCTCGCCAGCGGCCACGTCGAAGCGCGCATCGTGCAAACGGCGGTGGAGTTATCCATCTTCGACAGCTTGGAGCGGCTTTCGCGCACCGCCGTTGACGTCGCGAAAACCCTGAAGCTCGAACCCCAAGCCGCCGAATTGCTGCTGAACGCCCTCGCCGCTCTGGCGCTGCTCGACAAACAGGCCGATTGTTTCGCTCTGACGGAGACCGCAAGAATCTATCTGCTCAAAAGCTCGCCGCAATACCTCGGCGACATGATCCGTTTCGAATCTTCGCTGTGGCATTGCTGGGAGCGGCTGGCGCAGGCCGTTCGCACCGGACAACCCGTCCGCCCGGCTGACATGTACCAGAACGACGGCGCCGAGACCGAAACTTTCATTAACGCCATGGACTCGCTGGTCAAGGCGCGCGGCGATACGGAGATCCTGGCGCGAGCGCTCGATTGGCACGGCGTCGACGACTTGCTCGATGTCGGCTCGGGCCCGGCCACTTACCCCATCGCGCTTTGCCAGCGTTATCCCAAGCTGCGCGCGAAAATTTTCGATCTGCCGGCCACGCTGGAGATAACCGAGCGCTTCGTCCGTGAAGCCGGCATGGCGAACCGAATCGAGTTGATTGCCGGCGACTATCGGCGCGATACGATTACGGGAAGCTACGACGCGATTTTTTTATCGAACATCATTCACGGCGAAAATTTTGCAGGCAACGCGAAATTGATCGAGAAGTTGGCGGCCAACCTGAGGCCGTCGGGCCGGTTGATCATCAAAGACCATATCCTCGACCAAAGCCGGGCCAATCCGGCGGTGGGCGCCATTTTTAGCCTGCTCATGCTCCTCACCACCGACGGCGGGCGTTGCTACAGCTTCGCCGAGATCAATGGCTGGATGGAACGAGCGGGTTTGTCGCGGGTGCGCCAAATCGAACTGCCGCCTCCCCTTAATTCATCGTTGGTAATCGGCGAAAAGTAGCCGCCTCTCGGGCGCGCATCGCGGACTTTAATCCGGCCGATCAACGCCCGGTCGAGTCAATGCAGAACCGAGAAATCCTACTTCCATAAGCGGTTCGAGGCGCGGTGGCGAGCAGGCGGGAGTCCACTTCGCTAAAATTTGTGCTAGAGTAAGGACCAGTTCATGGCAAAGGAAGGGGTTTCGCCATCGACGAGCTAGAGCAGAAAGCCCGAGAGCAAGCGGTCATCGAGAATCTCAAACCGGCGTGCATTTGCAACAAAATTCGCAAAGGCACCGTCGCCAAAGCGATTCAAGCCGGCGCCAAGACCTTCGAGCAAGTCAGTAAGCGCACCGGCGTCGGAACCGGCCCCTGCGGCGGCCGCCGCTGCGGCTCTCTGGTTCGCGGGATGCTGGGCGAGCCCGTAACGAAGTGCCGGGATTGCGGCTGGCCGGTCCTGGTCAACGCTTCACCAGCGGTCTGCCCGCGCTGCGAATATGCTAAACAAGAAGCCTGAGCACGCCCATGATCGCTGTTTCAATTGTGGCCCGCACACGGACCGTTAACTACCCCTAACGAACCCGTCCGAGCCAATTCCCATAATATTGCTATGGTCATTCGTATCGCATCGGTGGTTGTGAGCCTCGCCGGAGTGTTCGCGCTTATTACCGGCGTCCTCTTCTGGACCGGGCACGCTTTGAATCTGATTTCTATGCACATGCTGCTCGGTTTCGTGACGGTCGCCGGCCTCTGGGTTGCCGCTGTCGGCCAGGCTTTTGCACGGGGAGGCAGCTGGGTCCTCGCGCTTGTCGCTCTGGTCATTGGCGCCGCCACGCTCTACGTCGGGCTATACCAGACAACGCTTAAAATCGGCGACTTTCGCTGGCTCATTCAGGTGCTCCACCTCGTTCTCGGCATCCTCACCATCGGCCTCAGCCACATGGCCGCCGCGCGCTACCGAAGAGGTCTTTAGTAGCCTGATCGGGTGCGTGACCCGGGCTCAAAAATCGACTGACGTTGCAGTCCCGGACACGAAAGCTGAGCGAGCGAATCCGACCGGCGGGACAAAGCTTCGATGTGTGCCGCCTACCGGGTGATAAGCGGAGAGTCGTTTTCCGACTGCTTGAACGACTGGAACGATTTAAACTTTTGGAACGAACGGAACCCGTTTATTAAACCGGCCAACTCTCCAGGCGATAGGCCTGCTCCCAAAACAACAGCTCGTAGCGGCTGCTCAAAATGAAATGTTCGGCCATTCGTCTCCTTTCGCTCGCTTTGGCTTCGGCGCCGAGCTTGTCCATGAGCAGAATCTGCTCGCGCACGGGTTTCCAGAACTCGTTCGAAGCGTAGGTCTCGATCCACTCGCGGTAGATTTTCGGTTTTTTTGGCCGGTTTCGGTAAAGGCGCCGTCCGGTCTCGCCATAGATCCAGTAACAAGGGAGAACCGCCGCGACCAACTCGCCCAAGCTGGCGCCCCGCGCCACCGACTGCAGGTGGCCGATGTAGCCCTGCGTCACCGGTCCCTTCGGCACCGCGTCCAACTCGGCGCGAGAGAGGCCGAGCGACTTGCCATAGCCGGCGTGAAAACTCCGCTCCACCTCCACCGCGCCGAGCGCGTGACGGCAAAACAATTCGAGAGTCTCGAGGTTTGGCGCCTTGGCGCCGCCCTGGCAGAGCACCTGGGCGAAATCGAGCAGGTACACGTAGTCTTGCAGGATAAAATAGGTGAAACGGTTCAGCGGCAGGGTCCCGGCGTAGAGTTCGCGCAGGAATGGATGGTCGCCGATTGCCCGCCAAACGCGCTCCGAGCGGGCCCGCAGTTGAGCGCTAAATTTTTTCGCCATGGCCCAGAACTAACCAATTATCCAGCTTAAGAAAAGAGCAACTCCGGCCGCTTCACCCGTGCACGCGCGCCGCGAGGAAGCCGTCGAAACAGACCTTGCCAAGTTTCCCTATCCGCAATAAAGTCTGGGGCAAGACAAAGCAGGAGGTGATTTGTGCGGAACTTGAAACTGGTCATGTCATTTGTCCTGGTACTGCTGACCGTTGTGACCGCCTCCGCCGGCGCCTTCGCCGCGGCCATCGACGAACTCATCGCGGGAGCGAAAAAAGAGGGCACGCTCGAACTCTATGCACCGTCCACTTTGACTCCTGAAGGCGCGCAACGCTTGGGACAAGCCTTCAACAAGCGGTACGGCCTCAACCTGCGGGTAAACTTTACTCCCGCCGGCGCCATGACCCGCGACGTCGGCAAAGTCGTCAGCATTGCCGCCACCGGACAGCCTCAAGACTGGGACGTCATGCTGATCCACGACGCCGGCCACGCGACCCTGTGGTTAAAGAAAATGCACCAGCCGTACGATTACGCGAAGGTCGGTGTTCCCTCCGACGCGATTCAATACGACCGGGGCACGGTGATCTTAGCCAATCAATTCGTCCTGCCGGCATACAACAAGCAAATTTTGCCGGCGAAGGACGTGCCGAAGAGCTGGCAGGATCTGCTCGACCCGAAATGGAAAGGCGGCAAGCTGGGGATGTCCACCGCCACCCACCATATCGCGCGACTGGCGACGATCTGGGGAGAAAACAAGGCGACTGAATACGTCAAGGCGCTGGCCGCGCAGCAGCCGATTTTGGGCCCGCTCGGAACCATCTACAGCAGGCTACAGTTGGGGGAAGTCCAGATTGCGATTACGCTGACGGACAGTTTCGTGCATCAAGCCAAAGTCGCCGGTGCGCCGATCGTACACGCCGAAGAAGTCTCGCCGGTAATTTCTCCTGCCTACAACGTCGGCGTGCTTAGAGGTGCGCGCCACCCTAATGCTGGACACCTGTTCTCGGCATTTCTCATCTCTCCGCAGGCCCAAGCCATCCTGGAAAAGTTCGGCGGCCACACGTCGGCACTCGTCCCTGGGACACCGGCGTATAAGTATATCCAGGGCAAGGATGTGATTTTTATGAAACAGGAGCAGGCAGAAATGGTCGACCACCTCACCAGGGTCTACGGCAAGATCTTCGGCTTTTGACGGATGCGGCGGAAAAACCGACGCACGGAGGATACGATTATGGCTGGCCGACTGAAATATCAATCCGACTCAATCACGGCGGTCGCGTTTATTTCCAGAAGCAATTCCGGCCGCGCCAACGCGACGACCTGGACCATCGTGCTGGTCGGAAAATCGGGACCGAGAAGTTCTCGCCGGACCTCGTTGATATCGCGGTGGTAGCGTACATCGGTGGTGAATACATTTGTGGCGACGATATCGTTCAGGGTGCCGCCGACGGCTTCGACGGCGCGTTGAATTTTCCCGATGATATAACGCGTTTGGGCGCGCACGTCGCCGATGCCGACGACATTGCCCTGAGGATCCGAGGCTGTTTGCCCGGCGATAAACACCAGTCGTCCGGGTTGAGCCATGTTGACCAATGAATAACTGCCGCGCGGCACTGGCAACCCGTCGGGGTTCATTGCCACTTTGCCCATTGGATCTTCCTCCTTATGGCGAGACTTTGCGAATACTCCCTTTCATAGTTCCCTGCGGCTTAACGGGGCCGGCTGGCTCGCCGCGATCCGGGTTATTTAGAACTAGAACACTCATTCGCTCGATTCAAACCGAATCGAAGGTCTCCCAGTGAATTTCAATTGGTTCGCGCCAATTGCGGCTCGCGAATGAACCGCGCGCGCCGACACGACAATAGCCACGATGCGCTCGCCTATCGCCGGAAGTCGGGATCCATCGCGTAACCCTTCGAGAGCGATCCCGCCGAGTCGATCTCACCAAGAAACTCTCTTACCGCTTTCCAAAACTCGTCGCGCCGCTCGATACCGTAATGGCGCGCACCCGTCAAAGTCATGGTTCGTTGCGGTCCGCCCCAAGCCCGCGCCAGCGCGACGCCGCGTTCCGTGGGGGTGATGTCGTCGTTCTCGGCGAGAACGATCAGCGCCGGCACATTGATACTCGGCGCGATCGCCGCGGCGTCGTAGCGGCCGGCGAGAATCAACCCCGTCGGTAACCAGGGAAAGCGTTCTTTAGCGAGCGCGGCTATGCTGTCGAAGGGCGTGGCCAGGATGACCCCCCGGAGAGGCCGTTTGTTCGCCAGGGCAACCGTGAAGTAAGTTCCCAGGCTCCGGCCGAGCCCCACGATATTCGCCGGATCCACGTCGGGCCGCGAGACGGCGTAGTCATAGATGAGTCGCGCGTCCTGCACCACCACCTGCTCGGAGGGTTGGCCCTCGGATAGGCCGAAACCGCGATAATTGACATACAACCAGCCCCAGCGTTCGGGCTTTTCGCCGCGCTCGATCATCCAGGAGGTTTCCCGGCGCGCGCCGCCGAAGACAATGACCAACGGGAAGCGCTCGCCGCCGCGGTAGGCTTGCGGACGTTTCAGCCAGCCGTGGAGCGCGACGCCGTCCGGCGTCTTAAGTCGAATCTCCTCGATCCCGTCCCCCCGTGACACCACGGATGCGAGATAAGCCGTACTGGGAGGATTCCAAGGCCGAAACAGATATCGTTGTTCGATAGGCTGTAAAATCGCGCTGCAGCCGGCAGCGAGCACAAGAGCGGCGCCTGCAAGGATGAAAATCGCCAGCCTGATTACAAACGAGCCCTGTATCGACGCGCCCAAGTTTACTCCCGAATCGGTTTGAATTGCGCGTATCATGGCGGGTGCTTGGGTCGGCAAATTAGGCTTAACCGAAATTTCGACGCGATTCAAATTATTTAGGCCATGACGGCGGTTTGGTTTACAACACATAACGCCTTACACAGTCGGCATTCTCACTCGGTTCCATTTTGGGCCGATGCATAGCCTTTGGGAGAAGGCATCCGGTGAATTCTAACTCGCTCATTGCCGAGCTAGAATCGTTCCGACCAAGGGCGCAGCTCAATGTAAGACGCCCAGGCGCTGCGGTGCTGGCGGTGGAGCTGGAGATAAGTCTGAGCAATCTCATCCGGATGCAAGAAGCCGTCGGCACCCCTTTCGGGAGAGCGCCCGGCCTTGGCAATACCGCCGTCGATAACCACCTGAGCCACGTGAATATTCTTCGGCTGCAGCTCGCGCGCCATGCTTTGAACCAAACCGGTCAAACCCATTTTGCCCATGGCGAAGGCCGCCGAGTTGGCAAACCCTTTGATGCTCGCCGAAGCGCCGGTAAAAAGAATCGTGCCCCTGCCGGCTTCGAGCATCCGTTTGGCGGCTCCCTGGCCGACGAGAAATCCGCCGTAGCAAGTGATCATAATAGTCTTGCGCGTCTCTTCAGGATCGAGTTCCGCGAGCGGCCCGCGCACCCGCCCGCTGGCATTGTAGACGACGAGATTGGGTTCGCCGATCTCTTTGCCCACCGAGCCAAACAGCTTTTCCACATCGGCGGGGCTGCTCGCGTCGCACGGATAGGCACGGCTGCCTGTTTCTTTGACCAGGTCGTCCAGCTTGCGGATGTCGCGCGCCGCCAACGCCACCTTCAGGCCCTCTTTGGCAAAATGCCTCGCCAGGGACGCGCTCAGCCCCGCTCCGGCGCCGACGATCAGTGCAGTTTCTTGTTGTGCCATGACGATCCTCCAACGGCCGGATTTCAACGCAGGTTGCGGCTGTCAATGAGCTAAAACGGACCCCACAAAATACGATCCGGTAAACGGTAAGAATTCGCTGAACAGCGGATAGCCGCATGGAAATTGCGAAGCGGTGACAATGACAAATGCCGCGGGGAAATAGCGCCAATTGGCGCCATGTGATTGTCGATTCATCCGTCTATCGTTTCCTTTCTTAAAACCATGCCTGGCCGCTTTTGGGTTTCGAATCGGGCCCAGGGCAGGGGTAGAAGGCTGCCCAGGAAACGCTGCTACCAGCGGTCCTGGCCCATTGCCCAGCGGTCTAGGCTGGCGAGATACTCGCGGAACAATACCATGCGCATGGCCACCGCGCGGCGCACACGGTCCTGGCGCTCCTCCGTGGCGGCGTAGCGCTTGAGAAATTCCTGCGGCACGCGGCCGTGACCTTCTTCGTCCTGAGTAATGCGCCGATAGGGCTGCTTGATCCATTCCGGCACTTGAGGCGATTTGAGGCACATTTGTATGAGGTAGTTGGCGACGGTTTCACCGGCCAGCGACAGGCCCGCGATGCGCTCGCAAGTATCGCCCAGCCCTTCCATGGCGTTGAACATGGCGATCTGAGCCGGCAACGGTTGATAATCGAAGGGATCCGCGCCCAAATCACGGATGCGTTTGCTCAAAAGCTGCGCGTGTTCCATTTCTTCATGCGCCGATTCCGCCATCGTCGCCTTGACATCCAGCTCCGGCGTGGTCTTGAGCCAACCGCCGAAAAGATCGGCGGCGCGGAGCTCGTTGAACAAGCGGCTCTTCATCACCCGTATGCGCTCCTCGTCCGTGCGCAGCGGCACGTAGCAATAAGCCGGCGGATTGGCATCCAGCGCCCGGCAAAATTCATGCACCGGAGCCAGGATTTCTTTCAAAAACTCTTCCGTATTCATAATCCACCCCAAGTGATACCACTTTAGAAAAGCCAGCCGTTCGAACCGTTTTCTAAACGACTGGAACGATTGGTAATACCCCGTCTTTCACACCCGCCACCCTTTCTGCGAAATGTCGATGCCGTTGCCCTCGGGGTCGCGCACGCGATACTCGGCGAAGGGAATGCGCGACGGCCGCGCCGCACCGCGGTGTCCTCCGGCCTTCTCCGCCCTGACTTGCATCTCTTCGTTGCTCCGAACGTGAAATCCAAAATGGTGGAGGCCGATCGGCTCCTCCTCCCGCTTGTACAATAATGCGAGGTTGCAATAGCCGTCGGAAACGAAGATCGACGTGCGATCGGTTTTTTCCACTTCCTTCATGTCGAAAACTTTGCAGTAAAAATCAGCCATTCGCCGCGGCTCGGGAGTGTAGAGAGCGATGTGTCGGATTGGGACCGGCCGCTTCTGGTAGGCCGCGTCAAAAGCCCTTCGGCAGATGCCGACGCGATTGCCGTCGGGATCGCGAAGCTCATACTCGATGCCCACGGGCGAATTCCCGACTTCGGTCATATTCAAGTGCGGCGGATCGACATAGGACAATTTTTTTTGCATAGACTCCACGCGAACGGTATCGAAGCTCAGATTTCTGAGCCCCCGCTTCTCCGCGTCCGCGCCGGCGACCAGGGCCAAATTAAAAACGCCGTCCGAGAGAACCACCGCGTCCTTCCGTTCGTCAATTTTTTCCAATTCGAACACATCCTCATAAAACGCTGAAAGGCGATTCGGATCTTCGGCGGCGATGACCAGTTGACGCAGTTCGGGCATAGAATCGAGTTCTCTCGAGGTCGGAAGTAGCCGTAGCCTAACACAGATGGCTATACAAATTACAGGAACGCAGGACTTTCTCGACGTTCCGGATAATAGTTTTCGGGCACCTCGTCGGTAAGCCTAAATGGCAGGACCAGACTGAAGACGCTTCCGACGCCGACTTCGCTCGCCAGGCGAATATCGCCGCCCAGCGCTTTGGCCAATTTCCGGCAGAGGCACAATCCCACTCCCGTGCCGCCATAGCGCCGCGTCGAGGTTCCGTCCAGTTGGCGAAAATCCTCAAAAATGACGTTTTGATCTTCTTTTCTTATTCCGATGCCTGTGTCCGCAACGGCAATTTCCAATAGCCCGCCGGGTGTTTCGCCCCGTGTTTGGACCGAAAGTTCGATCCTTCCCTTTTCGGTAAACTTAACGGCGTTGGTCAGCAGTTCCACCAGGATCTGCTGCAGTTTTTGTCCATCGCTCTCGACGGTTTCCGGCGCCAACGCCATCTCGATGCTAAATTGGATCGGGCGCTGGCGAATAAGCCTAGGCGCTATGATCTCCAATCCTCGGAGCATCTCCTTGAGCTGGACCGGCTCGGCCAGTGCCGATGGGTTATCCACCTCCATGCGCGAAAAATTCATCAGGTTGTCCATCAGACTTGACAGCTCTTGGCCGTTTTCAATCATCCGGTTCAAGATTTCGCGCGCGGACAGGGGCAAATCAAACTCGCGCAACACTTCGCCGTAGCCGATGACCGTGCTAACCGGCGTGCGCAGCTCATGGCAGATATTGGCGACGAAATCTTTCTTGATGCGATCCATCTCGCGGAGTTTGCGGTTGCTCGCCTCGGCCCTTTGATAAGCGTCGACGGATTCCTCGTAGAGCCGGCCGTTTTCAAGCGAAAGAGCCAATTGGTCGGCGAGCGTTCCGAGCAGCCGAAAATCCTCTGCGCTATACTCCCTGCCCGAGCGCTTGGCGCCGAACGCCACGACACCGTTGATCTGCCGTTCATACACGAGCGGTACCAGGAGCTCGGCTTGACAGCGATCGAAGACACGGAGCACGGCGGTTTGTTTGCCGGCATAGCTTGGGTCATTTTTGACCTCGCCCCGGGCCACCCCGCGGTAATCCCCCGCGGACCAGATATCTTCTAGTTCAGAGGCCGGAGCGAGAATTTCCTGCAGGCCGGCGTCTACGAGGTCGGGGCCGACAACGAGCGGATGCTTCGAATCCCTGGGCTGATAGACAATGATCGCGTTTGTGATTCCGAGGTGATGGGTGGCTCGATCGAGGAACCCCTTGGCCAAAGCTGCGGCATTGTCGAGCCGGCGCAGGTACAGACTGACCTCCTGTTGCACCTCCGCGGGATCGTACTCCTGGCGGAATATATAGCGATCCACCATTCCCTCAAGCCAACGGAGCAGAGGATTGAACAAGGCGATGACGAAGATCGAAAAGAAGATCGGTACCAAGGGACCGCCGGCATAAGCGCCGATCCACGGCGCGAGCAGGAACGCGAGCACCGCGTAGAACGCTACTAAAGAAGCCAAGAGGGCAACCCGGCTCAGGCCGATTCTCAAGGCGTTGCCGAGATCAAATAGGCGGTATTTCAACAATGCGTAAGCGACCGATATGGGGAAAAACACCGTGGGGATCAGCGCCAGATTGTAGGCGATTTGAAAGCGCGTCGTCGCGGCCAAAACCGCCGCCAAGGCGGGCAAAAGAAATCCCAAGAGCGCGCCTACGAACATAACGCGCAAGCGCGATCGATCAAGATCGGACTCGCTCCGCCGCAGCGCCAGGCCCGTCAATACCAGGAAACTCGCGGCGCCGACAAAGATATAAATGTAATTAACGCGAAACACCTGAATCCAGGCCGGCAGCGGACCGAAAAACGCGGCGCTATTAAAAATTCCGAGCGCAACACCAGCGGTGTAGATCACCGCCACAAGCGACCGCCGAACCGATGGCCTCGAGGTGCCGCCGCTCAACATCAAGGCCAGGTGAATCGCTGCGCTGGGTGTAAGGGAAAGGGCCAAGAGGCGGAGCTCCTTCGGCAGCATGCCCTCACTCAAGAAATCGAAGGTCGTCTGGAACCAAACGAACACCGTCAACACCATGAAGCACAAAGGCAGCGCCACCGGCGACGAGGCGCGAAAGAAATACGGCGCAACCCCAATCACCAGAAACGCCAGGCCGATGATGCTGTAAATGCCGAAGCTGAATAGCCAATCCCGCAGGGAGAAGTTTGTTGTCGGGATACTCAACTCCAGGGCGCGCCCGTCGCGGAGCACTTGATAACGCACCGCGTCGCCGAGGGGAGTCCGCCGGACGAGATCGTAGAGTTCGCGCCGGCTGTCAAGATCACGGCCATTGACGCGAAGGATCCGATCCAGCGATCTCAGCCCGGCATCGGCGCCCGGCCAACCGGGCAAATAATAGGGTCCGACGGTCAAATTTTCATGGACGAAAAAACCAGGAAACGGCTGATGAATCCACCGTGCCGAAACAAAAAAGAATTGGCCGACGAGAAGAGTGCCGAGAACACCGCTGAGCACGAGCAGCAAGCATCTTGGCCAGGCGCGTTGACCCATGGGATCCCTCCTCGCAAGCGAGCCTTCAACCCACCCGCATCTATCAAGCCGAGTCGAAGGCTGTCAAGGCGGCGGGAAAATTGAGTACTCCCATGACCGTCGAATCGCAGCCCTAAATCGCAGACGCACCGGTCCGTCTCATCCAGCGCTTCTACACCTTGGCAATGATTTCGCTCGGCAGCACCAGGCGCGTCTCACGTCCGAGAATCTCCAAGAGAACCGCCACGCGTTCGCTGCCTTTGAGCTGGCCTTGAAACACCGCTTCGAGGCCGGCAAACGGCCCTTCTTGGATGCGCACGACATCGCCGGGTTTCGCCGCCACCGGATCGATCGCCGCAACACCGTCCGGACAGCGTCCCCGCAGGGATTGAATAATTTCGTCGCCGACTTCCGCCACGCGGTTGCCGAAGGTTAGAAAATCCTTTACGCCCGGCGAATAGCGCACGGCCTTGCCGGAGATAAGCATATCCAACCGGCAAAAAAGGTAGCCGGGAAAAAGCGGCGCCAATACCCATTGAAAACGGCTACCGATGCGCCGCCGCGTACGCATCCACGGCAGAAACGCTTCCAGCCCCAAATTCTTGAGCCGTCTCTCCGCCTCTCTTTCCCGATTGACTTTGCTTCGAATCGCGTACCATCGCAAGCCGGGTTCGAACTGCAAAGATGCCTGTGTCATTGTTTTAATGTCCCGTGTTCATATCGTTAATAGTCGTCGCCCAATCAGGGAGTTTAGCACGAGCATGTTTTGCATGGCAAAAATGCGCGGCGCAAAGCCCGCTTCCTTCCCCGGGGAAATTTCTTGACTTTCGGGGAAAATAACGGTTCAATACTGTCAGCACGGCATCGGTGAATGAACATCGGGTCATATTGATCGTCTAACGATTGGAAGGGCTAAGGGCTAGCCGACCACAACGAAACAAGGAGGTCGCATGCAAGCCGCAAAATTCACCAAGTTCACCGCCGCTCCCCGCGTCCCGGCTTCTGCCGCCTCTAGCCGCTGTTTGCTCCGCATAAGGTGATGCACGCAAGAAGCGAAGTGCGTTCGATCCTGTCACGTTTATTTCTAAATTTACGCTGCTTCGATATTTTGCCAGTGCGCGCTGCGCTTCGTCCCGTTTGCTCGACCGTCGTAATACGCTTTGATCAAAGCGATTCCACTAAGGGAGGCTGTTGGAATGGACCATAACAAGGACTTCGAAAAACTGATCAAGTCCGACCGGGACTTGCACCAAAGCGGTGCTTGGAAAGGCAACCTGCTCGGTTACCTCGAAAAGGTCAGAAGCGATCCATCGATCGCCAAGCTCGCTCATGCCCGTCTCTACGATGTCATTATCAAAGCCGGCGCCCGCGACATTCACGAAGACCGTGATCCCCGAGTCAAGCGCCTCTACAAAGACGAATCGGTAAAACTTTACAACTTCTTCTCGGACGAATTTTTCGGCATCGAGAAAACCATCGCGCACATCGTACGTTACCTGCACGCCGCATCCCTCAAGGGCGAAGAGAGCCGCCAGGTGCTTTACCTGATGGGGCCGGTCGGCTCGGGCAAAAGCTCCCTGGTGGAAAAACTCCACCGCGGCCTGGAGGAGTCCGAACCGATTTACGCCATCGAGGGCTGCCCGATGTTCGAGCAGCCCTTGCACCTGATCCCGCGTCATTTGCGCAAGGAGTTCGAAAAGATGCTCGGCCTCCACATCGAGGGCGATCTTTGTCCCGTGTGCCGATACCGGCTGCAGCACGACTATGCGGGCAAGTATGAAGAATTCCCCGTTGTCACCGTGGAGTTTTCCAAGCGTGCGCGCGTCGGTATCGGCGTCGTGCCGCCCGTGGACCCCAACAACCAGGACACCTCGGTCTTGATCGGCAGTGAGGATATTTCCAAGCTCGACCTCTATTCGGAAGGCGATCCGCGCGTGCTCGAGCTTAACGGCGCGCTGAACGTCGGCAATCGCGGCATCGTCGAGTTTATTGAAGTATTTAAAAACGAAATTGAGTATCTGCACTGCATGATCACGGCGACGCAGGAAAAAGTCGTGCCCGCGCCGGGGCGTCACGGGCTGGTGTACGTCGACACGGTGATCGTCGCCCACTCCAACGAGGCGGAATGGCAGAAATTCAAAGCCGATCACACCAACGAGGCGATTCTCGACCGGATCGTCGTCATCCGCGTACCTTATAACTTGCGGCTCTCGGAAGAAGTAAAAATCTACCAGAAAATTATCCGCAATTCGGACTTCCGCGCCCATGTGTCGCCCCACACACTGGAAATTGCGTCCATGTTCGCGATTCTGTCGCGGCTTGAGCCCACGGCCAAGTGCGATCTCATGACCAAGCTCAAACTCTATAACGGCGAAGAAGTCGTCGAGAAAGGCCGGACGAAAAAAGTCGATGTGCAGGAGCTGCGCGACGCCTCCAAACGCGAAGGGATGTCCGGCATCTCGACGCGCTTTATCATGAAGGCGCTGGATAACGCCCTATCGGACAACACTGCCGGCAACTGCATCAATCCGATCAACGTGCGGGAAGCCCTGATTAATATGGTCAAGGACGCGGACCTGCCCGACGATACCCGCAAGCAATACCTGGAGTTCCTCCAGGATACGCTGCACAAGGAATATCTGGAGGTTCTCGAAAAAGAGATCACCCGCGCTTTCGTCTACTCCTACCAGGAGCAGGCCGAAACGCTGTTCCAGAACTACTTGGATCACGCCGAGGCCTACGTCAACAAGAGCAAGGTCAAAGACCGCAACACCAAGGAGGAGCTGACGCCTGACGAGGGCTTCATGAAATCCATCGAAGAACAGATCGCCATTATTGGATCGGCCGCCGACGGCTTCCGCCAGGAGGTCATCGCCTATCTATGGGCGGCTAACCGCCGCGGCGAAAAGATCGATTATCGGAGCTACGAGCCGCTCAAAGAAGCCGTCGAGAAGAAACTGGTGACATCCGTGCGCGACCTGAGCCGGGTGATCACCAAAGCTCGCATGCGCGACGAAGAGCAATCGGAGAAATATGACGCCATGGTGAAAAACCTGCTCGAAAACGGCTATTGCGCGAGCTGCGTCGACGTGGTGCTCAAGTACGCCGCCAATAATCTCTGGAAAGACTGAGGCCGGGGCTCCCTCGAGGCTTTTCATGAATCAAAGGTGAGATCGCCGTGAACACGATCTTCCGGCCCTACAACCCCTCTTCCGGCCAGCGCAGCGACCGCAGCGCGTCGGATCGCCTGCGCCATCGGCAAAAAATCCGCGAGGCGATCCGCAACAACATCAGCGATATCATCGCCGAAGAGTCGATTATCGGCAAAGACCACAACCGGATCATCAAGGTTCCCATCCGCGGCGTGCGCGAATACCGTTTTGTTTACGGCGACAACGCCCCCGGCGTCGGCCAGGGCGGTGACGGCGAGCCGCAGCCGGGCCAGATCGTCGGCCAGGGAAAGGACGGCAAGGCGGGCCAGCAGGCCGGCGACCGTCCCGGCGTCGACTACTACGAAACCGACGTAAGCCTCGATGAGCTGATCGACCTGATGTTCGAGGATCTGGAGCTGCCCGACCTTGAACGCAAGCGGCTGCGGCAGGTGGAGATCGAGCGGCAATACCGCCACAAGGGCTATCGCCGCAAAGGCATCCGCGTTCGACTGGATAAGAAGCGCACGGCGCGCTCGCGGGTGAAGCGAAAAATGGCGACCCAGCGCCTGCACCTGCCGGCATCCAAAAGCGGCCGCTTTCCGTTTCACCAGGATGATTTGCGCTACCACCGCACGATCACCGACACGCGCCAGGAATCCAACGCCGTCGTGCTCTGCATCATGGATACGTCGGGCTCCATGGATACCATGAAGAAATATCTGGCGCGCAGCTTTTTCTTCCTGTTATACCGGTTTATTTGCACACGTTACCAAAACGTGGAGATCGTTTTCATCGCCCATCACACCGAGGCTCAGGAAGTCACCGAGGAAGAGTTTTTTCATAAAGGCGAATCCGGCGGCACGTTCATTTCTTCCGGCTACAACAAGGCGCTGGAGATTATCGACCAACGCTACCATCCCGGGCTTTGGAATGTTTACGTTTTTCACTGCTCCGACGGCGACAACTTCGAATCGGACAACCCGGCGGCGCTCAAGGCCGCTCAGGAGCTCGCGCGAGCGTCCAATCTTTTCGGCTACGGCGAAATCAAACCGCTCGGCTCCGGCTACTACGGCAGCAGCATGATCACGTTTTTTACCCAGCTCAATGAACCCAACTTTCAAACCGTGCAAATTCAGAAGAAAGAAGACATCTGGACGTCGTTCAAAAGTTTCCTGGCGAAGGATCGAGCCGGTGAGGACGCCGCATAATCGCAAGATCATGGCTGCTGTGTACGATCTCGAAGATCTCCGCCGGTGGAACGACCGCATCGTCGATTTGGTTCAACACTTCGGCCTCGATCCTTTTCCGCAGGAATTCGAGCTCTGCGATCACGAAGACATGCTCTCGTACATGGTGTATTCGGGCATGCCGTCGCACTACCCGCACTGGTCCTACGGCAAGGGCTTTGAGCGCTTGAAGACCCTTTACGATTACGGCGTCAGCGGTTTGCCTTATGAAATGGTGATCAATTCCAATCCGTCCATCGCTTACCTCATGCGCGACAACAGCCTGGCGCTGCAAGTCCTGACCATCGCCCACGTCTACGGCCACAACGATTTCTTTAAGAACAATTTCACCTTCCGGAGCACCCGGGCGGAATATACCATCGAGACATTCAAGAGCCACGCCAATCGCGTGCGCCACTATGTAGAAGATCCCAGCATCGGCCTGGAAAAGGTCGAACCCCTAATCGACGCCGCTCACGCCATTTCCCTTCAGTGCCGGCGCAATCTGGCAATCCGCAAAACCACCGCCGCTGAGGAGATCCAGAGGAAGATCGACGAGGCCACACCGGCCGCCGATCCCTTCAGCGCGATTCATCGGCGGCCTGACCGGCCCGAGCAGGATCTTAGCAAAGTTCCGCTTTACCCGGACGAGGACCTCTTGATCTTCATCCGCGACCACAATCCCAACCTCGCCGAGTGGGCCAGAGATCTGTTGACCATCGTGCATGAAGAAGCGCAGTACTTCGTGCCGCAGGTTGAAACCAAGATCATGAACGAAGGTTGGGCGAGCTTCTGGCACAAGCGCATACTCGACGCTCTCAACCTTCCCCAGGATCTCCATCTCGAGTTTCTCGTGCGACATACCCAGGTGCTGCGCCCCTCTCCCGGAAGCCTCAATCCCTACCATGTCGGCATGAAAATCTGGGAAGACATCGAGAAACGCTGGAACTCTCCCAGCGAAAAGGACCGAGAAGAGTTCGGCCCGCGAACCAAAAGCGCCAGCGAAAAGTTATTCGAAGTCCGAGAGGTGGAGCGCGACGCTTCGTTTCTGCGCCGATACCTGACCGAAGACCTGATCCGCGAGCTCAATTTGTTCGAATACAAAACGCGTGGCAACGAGCAGGTGGTGACCCGCGTCGCCGACCAGGACAATTGGAAGCAAATCAAAGAGACGCTCATTCAGAACGTCGGTACGGGCACCATCCCGGTGATCAAAGTCATCGATTCGGACTATAAGAAAAACCGCACCCTGCTCCTCAAGCACGATCACGATGGGCGCGACCTCCAGCTCGAGTACGCCGAGAAAACCCTGCAATTCATCCAGCAGCTCTGGGATCACGACGTCGCCCTTGAAACCGTCATCGAACAGCGCCCCATCTTGCTCTCATTCGCCGACAACAAGTTGACGATCAAGCAGTCTGTCTAAACATCGTTCTTTCCCGCCCGAAGCCTACGTCCGCTTGCCAAACCGCGAGCCTCGTGCGACTAATTTGCGGTAGAAGTCACGTGATGTCCAACACCCAAATGATCGCCGCCCTGCGGCAGTGCCTGTCCAATCCGCTCGCCGCCTCGGCGGTCGGCGACGCCGCAATCGCTGGAATTGTCGGCGACAGTCCTTCGCAATACTCAAAGAGCCCGACATTGTGGAATACCGCTTTTCGACACTTGGGTATAAACGCGGTATACCTCGCTTTCGACGTTGACGAGGCCCATATCGGCCCGATCCTGGCCATCCTCAAAGATTCGGAGCGATTCCTTGGCGTTAATGTCACCGTGCCGCACAAGGTTCGGGTGATCGACTTCCTCGACGAACTCGATGCCGGCGCGAAGCGCATCGGGGCGGTCAATACCATCGTGCGCACGGCTCGGGGGCGCCTGATCGGTTACAACACCGACGGCGAGGGTTTTGTCGATAGCCTGCTCACGCGCCAGCCGGACCGCGCCGCAAGCTTCATCCCCTCGCTCCGAGGCATGAATGTTTTGCTTCTGGGCGCCGGAGGATCCGCTCGCGCGGTGGCGTACCACGTAGCCGATTTGCTCGGTGAGGGACGGCTCTTTATCAGCAACCGAACCTTTGAACACGCGGCTTCGCTGGCCGCCGATGTTGACAACCGCGGCGGCCATGCTCTCGCGATTCACGAAGCGGAGATCCCAGGGTATGCGCCCCGAGCCGGTGTGATCATCAACAGCACCACCAAGGGCCAGGGCGGGTTGCGAAAATTATCCGGCAATAAGGTGATCTGCTTGGAACCCTATTCCTCTCTGGCCCCTGCCGATCCTCCGGCGTTTTCCGAAACAGAATTGGCAAAAACCGGCTCTTCAAGCCCCTGGCCGGCGGCTGCACGGGCGGATATCGAAGCCAACAACAACGCGTCGATAACGCTCGCCAAGTCGATCCCGCGCTCGGTCGCTTTCTACGACCTGATCTATCATCCCGAAGAGACGGTCTTCCTGCGCCACGGCCGGCTCACCGGCCATCGGACGATGAACGGCAAAGCCATGATCGTCAATCAAGCCGTGATCGCATTCTGCAAACGAATCTGTCTTACGGAACTCAGGTCGAGAAACCTCGACATACCCGACATTCACGAACAGATATTGGAAGTCATGTACCGGGCCTGGTAGTCGATTCATAGACCCGGTCAACGGAAGTCCTCACGGCAGGAGACGCGGCGGTCACAGAGCTTTACTTGTGGAAGATCTGCCTCAGGTCGCTTTTTGCCCGGCGTTTTCGGTCTGCGGCCGCTTGCCGATCTGCTCACCGCTGGGAAGTTGTTCGTATTTCAACAACAATCGCTCGTCCATTGCCGCATATTTTTTCGCCCAGTCGGTCTGACTCATTGCCAATGCCTCCGAAGTATTCAACTTAGCTCGCCGGCGCCACATTGCCGCTCAACAAGACCCCGCCGCCGGGCACCGGATTCTCTATTTTCAGCCGGTGGTAGGTCAACCACATCTCCGCGGACAGGGCCCACACGACTTTAATCTTCAGATCGCGCTCCAGATACTCGATGGCCGGCGCCGCGTCCCAACCGCCGCCGTTGATATAAAGCGCGTCCACCGATGGCATTTTTTCGAGGGCCTTCTTGCAGTGGCGATAGACGTCCGTATGAGACACTTCGTCCAAAGCCAATAGCGACGTCGTATAAAGCCCCGAATTCTCGCCGGTCATGCTCAAGCCCGCGATGACTTCCGACTGGATACCGAAACGCGCAAAATAATTGCCGATCGACTGATTCAGCTCGCGGCCGTAATAGGTCGCCACCGCCACCTTTCGCGCTCCCAGGGACTTCAAAGCGATCGCATGCGGCTCCATTGGCGTCACCACCGGCAAGCCGATTTTCTCCGACAGTTCGGCCGCCCACTGCCGTTCGAAATCCAATCCTTTGAGCAAGAACGGCGGCGTGCCGCTCACCGAGATGATATCGCAGCCGACCTCCTTGAGCTGTATCGCCAGTTCCGTGGCCTTCTTGAAGCCTTCGAGAAAACTCTCCCGCTTCTCGCTGCGAAAGCCGATGAACGTCGGCACGATCTCGACGCCCTCGGGCGCGTGTTTGTACCAGTAAGCAAAGGACTTCCCCCGATGCGTCGGCTTGATCAAGCCGATACGAGCGCGCCAGGCAACCATTTGGAGTCCCTCCCTTCTTTGACAAACTTCATGCATTGTTCCCGATTCAACAACCGCTCCTGTGCGGCGACTGAGTCTTAGTGTTTGTGTCCCCCATCGCCGTGTCCCCTGCCGCCGAGCGAGTCAAGATAAGCCGCCAGGTCCGCGACCTGCTTCACGGTGAGGACCTCGGAGAAATCCGGCATTTTGGAGCGGCCGTCGGGGCCTAGATATCCCCGCTCTTTGGCGTCCGCGGGGACATAGGCGTCCGGGTTGATGATCGACTCGGCGAAAAATTCCAGTGGATGCGCACCGGCCATCTGAGAAAGCTCCGGCCCGACGGTTTTTTCTTCGGGATCCGGCGGCGGTAATTTTTCGCCTTTCACTTCATGACAATTGTAACACTGCGCTTCCACAAACAGCTCTCTTCCCGCCTGTGCGTCGCCCTTTGGCAGTGTAAACGTCCAACTCTCCGTGCCGTGCTGGTGTCCATCTCCTCCGTCAGGCGCCTCCGAGTGGCGCCCGCAGCCGGCCCATATGATAAGCGAAAAAAGCAAAACCAATCTATAAATGCAAGGTTTCACGCGATTGATTACCCTCCCGACTCGTTATTCAAATTCAACTTATTCCCCGATCCGAAAAACCATGAAGCCGGCGCCGTTCATCGCTTGATCCGATTAGTTTATTTATTCGACGCTGGCGCGCGCTTGCCAACGTCTGAGCCGATTTGCGTTTGCAACCACAGAAAGGGAACTCAAGGCCATGGCCGCCGCTGCGATCATCGGGCTCAAAAGCAGGCCGATGAAAGGATAAAGCACTCCGGCGGCTATGGGTATTCCCGCTGTGTTGTAGGCCCAGGCAAAGGCCAGGTTCTGCCGGATGTTGCGCATGGTGGCGCGGCTGAGAGCGATGGCGGTTACCACTCCGCGCAGTTCCCCGGAGACCAGGGTGATATCGGCGGCCTCGATAGCGACGTCGGCGCCGGAGCCGATGGCGATCCCCACATCCGCCTGCGCCAGAGCGGGCGCATCGTTGATGCCGTCGCCGACCATCCCGACTAGCTTACCCTCGTCCTGCAGACGCCGCACCTCAAGCGCTTTATCCTGCGGCAGCACCTCGGCGAGAACACGATCGATGCCCGCCTGTCGCGCGATCGCTTTTGCCGTGCGCAGGTTGTCACCGGTGATCATGACCACTTCGAGCCCCAGGCGCTTTAGCGCCCCAATGGCCGCCGGAGAATCGGCTTTCAGCGTATCTGCCACCGCCACAACTCCGGCCGGCGCGCCGTCGACCGCCAGAAGCATCGGCGTCTTCCCGGCCTCCGCCAGTCGCTGCGCCTGCTCCTCCAGCTCCGACGACTCGATCCCGTTGTCCGCGAGCAATCGGCGATTGCCAATCAGCACCGTCTTGCCCTCGACCATAGCGTCGATGCCTTTGCCGGTTACCGACTGAAACTCGGTGGGCTCAATCAGCACAAGACCGCGCTCCTCCGCGCCATGCACGATCGCCTGGCCCAAAGGATGCTCCGAAGAACGCTCGGCCGACGCAACCAGCCGCAGCAGCTCATCCGCCGACAGCGAGCCAATTGGAACCACGTCGGTCAGAGCCGGCTTGCCTTTTGTAATTGTCCCGGTCTTGTCGAGCACGATAGTTCGCAGCTTGTGGGCAGTCTCCAGGGCCTCTGCGCTTTTGATCAGGATACCGTTCTCCGCCCCCTTTCCTACTCCTACCATGATGGAAAGGGGTGTAGCCAGTCCCAGAGCGCAGGGACAGGCGATAATGAGCACACTCACCGCGGTACCGAGCGCAAATATCAGGGCGGGGGACGGGCCGAAATTAAACCACACGGCAAATGTGGCGATCGCGATAAAGACAACCGCGGGCACGAAATAACTCGATACCAAATCCACCAGACGCTGAATCGGCGCCCTCGATCCTTGCGCCTGCTCCACCAGCCGGATGATCTGCGCAAGCATGGTGTCTCGGCCCACTTTCGTCGCTCGGAACCTGAAAGCCCCAGTCTGGTTGAGGGTCGCGCCGACGACGATGTCCCCAGGACCCTTCTCCACCGGGATCGATTCTCCGGTTACCATCGACTCGTCCAGCGTGGACCTGCCATCGAGGATTTCACCGTCCACCGGCACCTTTTCCCCCGGGCGCACGATGACGGTATCGCCCATAAGCACATCTTCCACCGCAACTTCCTGTTCTTGGCCGTTGCGCACGACTCGAGCGGTCTTCGCCTGCAAACCGATGAGTTTACGGATCGCCTCGCCGGTACCGGCTTTGGCGCGCACTTCGAGCAGGCGTCCCAGAAGAATGAGCGTGATAATCACACCGACGGCCTCGTAGTACACCGCCCGAAGCTCTGCCGGCAGGAGGTCGGAAGCAAGAGTGACGACAAGGCTGTAAGCGAACGCCGCTGTGGTTCCGAGCGTGATCAGACTGTTCATGTCGGCGGTACGGCGTGAAAGCGCCAGCCAACCGGTTCGATGGATTGGCCAGCCGGTGTAGAGAAAGACCGGCGCGATCAGAGCAAGCTGGATGAAATAATTGTGCATCCACTCCGGCACCGGGAGCCTCAGAAGCTCGCCCGCCATCACCGCATAGACTGTGGGTACGGTAAGAACTGCCCCGGCGATGACGCGCCGGGAAAGATCCCGCATCTCGATCCGGCGCGCCGCCACCTCGGTGTCTTCGGTCTCTGCGGAAGACGGCTCTCGCCTTGTCTGCACGTCATATCCCGCGGACGTGATGGCCTGCCGCAGCGCGTCGGGGGATGTCTGGACGGGATCGTAAGCCACCGTCACCCGTTCGACGGCAAAGTTCACCTCTACACGCTCCACCCCGGGGAGAGAATCGACGGCCTTCTCAATTTGAGCAACGCACGTCGGGCAGGTCACTCCGCCTCCGCGGATCGAGAACTCCACAACTCGGCTCTTCCCCACCTCGCGCTTGGGGCCGACGCCGACCGCTTCGGCGAACTCGCCTCCCTGGGCCTCCGGCCGCCGGGGAGCTTCCTGCACATCAGTGCCGGCAGGTTCCACGAGCAGCGTACCATGGAGCATATTCATGCCGCAGGCAAACCCAAAACTGCCAATTTTACCCGGCGTGAACTCCACAACGGTTTTCCCGAAAGCGGGCAACGATTTGCTGACCGCAAAATCGGGAAAGACGACGCGAGCAGTGCAGTCGCTGCTCTCCTGGCGATTGAAGATCAAACGTAAAGGCACCCCCTCGCGCACTCGTATCACGTCGGGGGAATAGCCGCCCTTGACCGTAATCTCCAACTCCTGAGCCCCATCTCGGACCTCGGCTCGACGTGCCCCCTTCGGGCCGAAGAAGTACCACGCCAGAAAGGCGATCGAGAAGAAAGAACCTACCGTAACGACGATATTTTCAATGGCCATGCGAAAAACCTCCTTTTGCGAATTCACACAAGCTGACGCATGAGCCGGTTTCCAATTACACTTCTCCGGGAAAAGTTGTGAAACGCCATTCGGCCGCAATACTTAAGAGCAATGGCAGTCCAGGCAGCCATGCGTGGCACAGATTCGGCAAGTGTCTTCAAGCCGCCGTTTTAACTGAGCGCGCGCGCGATGGAGGCGGACGTTTAGGTTGTTCTTGCTGATGCCCAGGCTCGCGGTTAAAACTTCCGGCGATTCGCCCTCTAAATCCAGCCGGCGGATCAGCGCTCCATATTGAGGCGGCAAAGTCGGAATCAGCCGCTCTATGCACGCGCACACCATGCGCGTTTCCTCTTCGCTGGGAGGTAAGTCCATCTCGCCCCGGAGCCTTTCCAGGGCGCGGTCCTGCGCATCCCGCCGGCGGTAAAGATCGATGATTGTGCGGCGGAGAATGCGATAGAACCAAGCCCTGGCGCTTTCCTCGTTTCCAAGCTGCTCCTCCGCTCGAAGAGCCTTGAGCAAACTGTCCTGCAGCGCGTCGGCGGCGAGCTCGGGGTCTCCCAGCCGTCTGCGGGCAAACCCGACAAACTCGTCAAGGTTTCCCAGTAGAACCTTCTCGATTTTCTTCATCTCTTGGACTTCATTCTTGAGCTTCTCCCCTCCAGGAATCTTGCTCGCGTCACATCCGTAGAAAAGTCCCGTGAACTGTCAATCTTTCGCGTACTTCTCCGGCTCCTGCTCGAACCGCGCCTTACAGCCGACGGCGCAGAAATAGTAGGTCTTGCCCTTGTAAACCGCCGTGCCCGCAGCGCTCTTCTCGTCCACCTGCATCCCGCAGACTGGATCTTTTGCCATTTTCGTCACCTCCTTTTTTTAAATTTCGTCATCGAAATGTTTCCATTGCGCCTCAACCGTTGAACTGCTT
This sequence comes from uncultured Syntrophobacter sp., assembly GCA_964539925.1. Lineage (GTDB taxonomy): Bacteria > Desulfobacterota > Binatia > UBA9968 > UBA9968 > DP-20. The sequence continues at coordinate 58,728 of CAZILB010000003.1, forward strand.
CGTACCTATTTCATTGCATGGGCGCGCGAAAATTTGGCGACCCTGTTTGCCATATAAATAATCCCTGCTAAATTGGACGCCAATCCGAACCAAAATAATTCGATCTGGTATTGCGCCACCAAAGCTATCGCCCCGGCGGCGCCGACGACGGGGAGGATGTTGGTCAGATAATGAGCGCAGCAAGAAATCATCGCAGCAGTTGACGTCGTCCCCGACACGGCGACAACCTTTCCCGACTTGTCCATTCCCCGGACCGGTTTTGCGCCGATCGGAGCGTAACAGAAAATTTACAGAGATTTAATCGACCACAGGGGCGGGGCAAGCTAACTCCGATCGCGAATTGTGGTAAGAAATCGACTTATGTCGGAGAATTTTGCGGTC
>CAZILB010000004.1:0-57679 GCA_964539925.1 uncultured Syntrophobacter sp.
ACTGCTCTTTTGCCAAAACTTTCCCAACCACCCGCCGCTCTCGTTGGCGACGAGCTGCTCGACCTCGCCGGCATCAAGCCAAACGCCGTTGCAGTCGGGGCACTGATCGACGACAATTTTCTGAAACGTGCTCTCCTTCAGTACGGTGCCGCAGCGAGGGCATTTTAACTGGGCCGCTGCCTGCGACGCTTGTTGCGCTTCCGCTTGCTGCTTCGCCTTCATTTTCTCCAAGAGCTCCCGCTCTTTCCTGACGAAATATTCGTCCTCCTGGGCCTTTTTCCGTTCATCCCATTTATCAGCCATGGTTGACCTCCTTTGGAGAAATGCTTCCTAACTCAAAACCTTTTTCAGCCACTTGGCGCTTCTCTGCACCGACTTTTCCGCGGCGTCTCGGTTCGCCGGGCTCCTGCTTTGCGGATTGTTCAAAAACGCATGTCCCGCGCCCTGGTACATTTCGATCTGGTAGTTTTTCTTGTAGCGCTCGAGGCTTTGGCGGAACATTTCGATCTCGGCCGGCGTCGTGCCCGGATCGTCGGTGCCGTAGTGACATAGCAGAGGCGCCGAAATTCCCTTGAGATCTTCCGGGTCCGGAAACAAGCTCTGGTAATAAATCACGCCGGCGGCAAACGCCTTCGACCGTGCCAGGGCGTAGAGCGCCAAGCCGCCGCCCATGCAGAATCCCAACACGGCGACTTTTTTAGCCCCCACCCAGGGCAGCTTGCGGAGGTAAGAAACGCTGTCGACAATGTTGTTCACCGCCCGGGGAATATCGAGGGAGGTTTTCTTCAAGGCACATTCCTCGAGGGTATGGTACGTTTTGCCGTGAAAAAGATCCGGGGACAAGCAGACAAAGCCTTCCTGGGCGAAGCGTCTCGTCACCGCCCGCTGGCCATCGTCCAGGCCGCGGTAGCCATGCACCAGCACGATCGCCGGGCGCTCGCCGCCGGCAATCGGACGGGAAAGAAAGCCGTCCACGACTTCTTTTCCGCTGCGGTGCGCGGCATGCATGGAGACGATTCTTTCAGCCATAGGGTGACCTTGGAAGCCCGCGATGGAACTCGCGGCGACGGCAAAGAGCGCGAGATTTCAGCTGGAAAATCCCGTCATGTAAGGCAGTTTCGCCGCGGTTTTCTTGACCTGTTCGAGATTGGCGCGGAGCAGCGTGGTGGAATCCCACGAACCCATGGTAAGAGCCGTGCGGTAGCTCTCCGGCAAATCGATGGCAATGGTTTGACGGTCGTAGGAAAGGGTCTTGCTTTCCAGATCCACCGTGTATTCGGTGCGCGGATTCTCCTCGACGCTTTTCATCAGCTGCTCGATCTCCCTGGCGCCGACCGTGACTGCCGGCAGCCCCATCATCGTGCAGTTGCCCGCGAAAATCGCGGCGAAGGATTCGCCGACGATCGCTTTGATGCCAAAGCGGTAGATCGCCTGCGGCGCATGCTCGCGCGAAGAACCGCAGCCGAAGTTCTTATTGACGAATAAAACCGACGCCCCTCCGTACTCGGGGTCGTTTAACGGGTGATCCTTTTTCTTGCCGCCGGCGTCGAAGCGTTCGTCGAAAAACGGATACTCGCCCATCCGCGCGAAACTGACCTCTTTCAAATAGCGAGCCGGAATGATGCGGTCGGTGTCGATGTCGTTGCCGCGGATCGGCACGGCGGTGCCGGAAATTTTTATTACTTTTACTAAATCGCTCATAGCTCCCCAATCAGTTCCAGTCGTTCAAACCGTTTAACCGCTGCGCTCCGTTCAAGCCGTTTATGGATCCGAAACGATTTGAACAACTCGAACTTTTTGAACGGTTTGAACCTCCTCATTCGTACTGGCGCACGTCGACAACCTTGCCGTTGATGGCCGCGGCCGCCACCATAGCCGGGCTCATGAGCAGCGTGCGCCCCTGCGGGCTCCCCTGGCGACCGATGAAATTGCGATTCGACGAAGAGGCGGAGATCTCCCGGCCGTTGAGCTTGTCCGGATTCATCGCCAGACACATGGAGCAGCCGGCCTCGCGCCATTGAAAGCCCGCTTCCCGGAAAATCTCGTGCAAGCCCTCCTGCTCGGCGAGTTTTTTCACTTCGGTTGAGCCCGGCACCACCAGCGCGCGCACCGAGGAATTGACTTTTCTACCCTTGGCGATCTTCGCCGCGGCGCGCAAATCGGCGAGCCGGCCGTTGGTGCAGGAACCGATGAAGGCCACGTTGATCGGCGTCCCCATCATCGGCGCGCCCGGCTGCCAGCCCATATGCTCGTAGGCTTTCGTGGCGCCGGCGGGATCGGAAAAGTCTTCGGGTTTGGGCAGCTTCTCAGAGATGCCCACCGACTGGCCGGGATTGATGCCCCAGGTCACGGTCGGTTCGATGTCCTTGCCCTGGTATGTCACCGCATCGTCGTACTCAGCATCCGCCTCCGAGGCGACAGATTTCCAGTACGCGACCGCCCGGTCAAAGGCCGCGCCGCTCGGCACATAGGGCCGGCCCTTTAAATATTCGAAAGTGGTTTGATCGGGATTGACGTAGCCGACCAGGGCGCCGCCCTCGATGCTCATGTTGCACACCGTCATGCGCTCTTCCATGTTCATCCGGTCGATGACCGGGCCGCCGTACTCGTAAGCGAAGCCCTTGCCGCCAGAAACGCCGAGGCGCCGAATAACATAGAGAATCACGTCTTTGGCGTATACTCCGGCGCCGAGGGCGCCCTCGAGGTTGATGCGGCGCACTTCGAGCTTATCCATCGCCAGCGTTTGACTCGCCAGTACATCGCGCACCTGGCTGGTGCCGATGCCGAAAGCCAGAGTGCCGAAGGCGCCATGGGTGCTCGTGTGGCTGTCGCCGCAGGCGAGCGTCATGCCCGGTTGCGTCAAGCCGAGCTGCGGTCCGATCACGTGCACGATACCCTGGTTCATGCTGTCCAAACCGAAAAATTCCACGCCGAAATGCTGAACGTTTTTCTCCAGCGCCTGGGTCAGCTCTTCCGCTTCCTGGTCGAGAAACGGACGGCCGCGCAGGTCGGTCGGCACAATGTGATCCACGGTGGCGAATGTCCGTTCGCGAAAGGCCACGTCCAACCCGTTTTCCCGCAGCATATCGAAAGCAGGCGCCGTGGTGATCTCGTGAATAAGGTGCAGGCCGATGAATAGCTGAGTTTGCCCGGTGGGCAGAATCCCCACCGTGTGGGACTCCCAAATCTTATCGTATAGCGTCCTGACAGCCATTAAGAGATCTCCTCCGCGGCGATAATATCGGTCGCTACCAGCGACTTCAAGAGCCCGGAAACGGGATACGCTATTGAGGTTCCGTACTGGCGCCGAGTTTGTTTCGTTAGATGAATCTCTGAGTCACGACGACCATTTTCGTGAACGTGATCGTGATCGGAGACGAACACGTACCACGAGCACGAGCCCGTCTTTGACTCGTTTAACCGTAAATCCACTTCCCCGGATCGCGCGCGTAGTCCTCATACGAACCGGCGCAGGTGATGCCTGGGATCTGCGGTATCCAATCCTCGCGCAAGAGTTCGTCCGGATCGCCATACTGCCTGGCGAGCTTGCGGACTTCGGGATCGTCGAGCGCCGTCAGCCTCCCGCTGCGAATGATCGTGTATGGCTCGCCGCCCTTGGCGGTGATGGTAAAAGTCGGAAACAGGAGGTGGATATGCAGGTGGCCGTAGAGGATGCCGTTCTCCCCCGCCCATTTTTCCTCGGCTGAACGCCAGAGCGTGCCAAAGCCCATGTGGATCACCCCCGAGCGCCGCCGTTCCCATTCGAAGCCGCCCGAGGAATGTTTTTCGATCCCGCTCGGCCGCATGATTTTCGGATTCGTTCCGATGGCGACTTCCCAGAGATAAAACAGCCCCGGGCGCGGAAAACATGGATAGTGCGTGCGCCGGCTTTCTTCGAGCAGGCTGCGCCAGGCGTCGCCATAAGCCGCGCCGCCCAACACGTTGACGACCTGTCCGCCTTCCAACTCCACTTTCACCTGCGGAAAAGCCTTGGAAAAATGGCTCGTGGTTCCCGCCACCACGCCCGCGGCGTCCTCCTTGGCGATGATCGGCGGCACCGGATGGCCGAACAAGTGGCCGATTCGCGGCGTCGCCGAGAATCCATAGCGTGTGCCGTCGTAGTATTCGTCCCAGTAAGTCCAGCTGATGTCGGTGCCTTCGGCATCGGTGAGCCGCGCGCGCCCGCCGCGCCCATATTCCCAGATCGGATCCCAGGTCTTTTTATTGATCAGCAAATGCAAATCGAGCGGATAGGTCGTCGAGCGCTGCAGGAAATGCTCGGCCCGCAGCCACGGAATCTGCTCGTAGCGAAATTCCGTCTTCGGAATCGGTCCGCCCTTGCCGTGGATAAGCAAATCATAGCCGCTGCGCAGCGCGAAGTCTTCGATGTAGGGAATCCCCTCCCAACGGCGAGGATTTTTGTCCCAGGGCTCGCGCCGCATGATAACTTCGATCTCGTCCGCGTAATCGAACTCCCGGTCTGGATTCCCCATGTCCGCGACCAGGATATCCACCTGCGCGCCTTTTTCCCGAAGGGCGGCAGCCACTGCGTGCGGTACATCCAGATCGTACTCGCGATCGATGGCGATGAGAATTTTATCGCCCGGCTTGGTTTTGTCGTAACCGACAAAGCCGATATGGCTGTCGCGGTTCTCGCGCGAATTGGCGAGCCGGCGAGCAAATGGTATCAGCGCCGAGATATCGGCCGACCTCAGGCCTCGATTGCGCAGTTGCAATTCCCTAGGAACAGAATGGCTGAGGCCGACGCCGTCATCCGCTGTGTCGCACATAAAGGCTCCTCAATCCTGGAAAGTCGGAGGGTGGAACACCGGATTGTTGGTTCGGTCTTGCGGCTTCCGAAACCCAACACCCATGACTCCATGGCTCCGTTGTTACAAACAATTCTGCTTCACCCAGTCAACGATCTCGCAGCGCTTCGCGAACCACAGATCGGGAAACGACTTGGCATACTTGATACATTCGTCGTAAACTTTGCCTGTGGCCGGAAAGGCCATCTGGCAGTGCATCGCCAGGGTGAGCATCTTCGGATCTTCGGCAGACTCTTCGTAAAGCAGGTCGAACTCGTCTTTGAACGAATTAAAAACGTCCCGGGCGGTAATCCCGCGGCGATACATCCCGGTGTCGTTCAATCCGCTGATGGCGTTTTTGTACGGCACGATGATCATGGTCTTGCCGTTGATATGGACCGGATAGGGATTGTCGTCGTTGACCGCGTCGCCGTGCCATGAGAAGCCTTCGTCCGCGAGGATGCCGAGAGTGCGCTCTGTATGGCGCATGCCGGAGGTCAACCAGCCGGTCGGCCGAAAGCCGACAAATTGTTCAAACATCCTCGCGCAGGTGCGGATTTCATCCCGCTCCTGCTCCTCGGTGAGCTGCATCAATTGAAAATCCTCGGCATAGGAATGGCCGACGATTTCGTGGCCGCGTTCGTGCACCGCTTTAACCGCTTGGGGATAGCGATGGATGCAGAGCGCGTTGGTGTTGAAGGAAGCCTTGACCCCGTACTTGTCGAGGATTCGCAGTATTCGCCACACCCCGGTTCGGCCGCCGTAGTCGTTCTCGCTGGCCGTGCGGCAGTCGTAGAGAGAAACGACATCGTCTTCCTTGATCGGATTGGAGCCGCCCACGTGATGCGTGCGCCGGTGTTTGGGATTGGGGATTTCCGTCCAGGCCTCCAGATTGCCCGCCAACGCAACCGCCATCCGCGCTCCCTGCGGCCACTTGATCTTGAGCTTTTTGGCCTTCGAATAAACATCGTAAAAATTGTCATGCTGCGGCATCATCGCCTGCAAACCTCCTCGAATGCTTGCACAAATTTCCAGGTTACCGTTTGCATATATGGAAATCCCCACTGGGAGTCAAACCGGCGCCCTTACAAAGATCCGCCGCCGATCAATAAAAAAATCGCGGCTTTACAGCACCCACCGGCTGCTGTAAAACCCGCCCATGAAGTCGCGCAAGGCCGAACCCCGCCATGGATGATGGTCGGTATCGAAAGCAGACCGCCCGCCTGGTGATTCTGATCCTTGGCGCCGCCTTGTATACCCTTGGGTTCCAAAACTGGCCGATGCCGACCGGCAACCGCATGGCGGACGGCGCTTTCAGCGTCCTCCTCGGTCTTTACATCTGCGCGCATCCCGCGGGCAATGCCATCGATCTAATTTTCATCGAACGCGACCCGCTGCGCTCCCTGGGAAAGGAGTGGTCGAGCCTCAGATGGCTTGCGCTCAACATCTTGACACTGGTGATGGGCTGGAGGGTGATTTACTTGGGCACAACCCATCTCGCCAGCCGGGCCGGTTGATACCGAGCTTCCGACGCCGAAACCGCGCAAACCTGTTGGGCTTGTCCTTCGACGAGCGACGCCGCCTTAATACCTGACCTCGACAAGATACAGCCCATTCGCCGGCGCCGTCGGCCCCGCCTCGGTTCGGTCGTGTTCCTCCAGCAGGTCGCTGAACCCGTCCGGGGAGCGCAATCCGCGGCCGACCTCCGCCAGGGTGCCAATGATATTTCGCACCATATGGCGCAAAAAGGCGGTCGCTTCGATCGTGTAAACCAGCAAGTCGGTGCGCTTCTCCAGACCGGTATGATAAACGGTTCTAACCGGATGAGCCGCTTCGCAGCCGGCGGCGCGGAAAGAGGAAAAATCATGCTCGCCGACCAAGCAGGTCGTCGCCGCGCGCATGGCCGCCACATCCAACGGCTCGTGCAGATGCCAGGCTCGATTTAAATAGAAAGGCGATGCGGTGGGACGATTGAGAATATGGTACTCATACACCCGGCTGCGCCCGTCGCGGCGCGCATCAAAAGAGTCGGGAACCATCTCGACCCGCGTGATGGCGATATCAGCCGGCGTGAGCGCGTTCAGCGCGCGCCGCATCCGGTGCGGGTCGTGATCCCTGGTGCAAAAAAAATTGGCCACCTGGCCCAGGGCGTGGACCCCGGCGTCCGTACGGCCTGAACCGAGAAGGCGCGTGGGCCTGCCAACAAAGGTTGCGATAGCGCGTTCAAGTACTGCCTGAACGGATTCACCGTTCGGCTGCACCTGCCAACCGCAATAGTTGGTCCCATCATATTCGACGGTGAGCTTGTAATTCACGAGGAACGACCGCCGGGGTCGCAAGCGCCTATGGTCTTTAGGGCAAGACTAGAGAAAATCGCGGACTAAAATCTCGGCAATTTGAACCGCATTGAGGGCGGCTCCCTTGCGCAGATTGTCGGACACCACCCAGAGATTCAGCCCGTTGGCAACCGATTCATCATTGCGAATGCGGCCCACGTAAATCGCATCCCTCCCGGCCGCTTCGATGGCCATCGGGTAAATATTGTTTTCCGGTTCGTCGGCGACGATGACCCCCGGTGCTTCACGGAGAATTTGCTTGGCCTCTGCCGCTGAAAGCTTCACTCGGGTCTCGATGTTGACCGATTCGGAGTGGCTGAGAAATACCGGCACGCGCACCGTGGTGGCCGTCACGGGAAGATCGGGCTCGCCGAGAATCTTCCGCGTTTCCTGGATCATTTTCCACTCTTCTTTGGTGTAACCGTTCTCCAAGAAACCATCGATGTGCGGAATGCAGTTAAAAGCGATCTGATGAGGAAATTTTTCCTTTTTGATCTCGCGGCCGTTGAAGAGCGCGGCCACCTGCTGGCTCAACTCCTCCATCGCCAATCTTCCCGCTCCGGACACCGATTGATAAGTGGACACGACCACGCGTTTGATGCGCGCTGCGTCATGAAGCGGCTTCAAAGCCACGACCATCTGGATCGTGGAACAATTGGGATTGGCGATGATGCCGCGATTTTTGTACCTGCCGATTTCGTCGGAGTTAACCTCGGGCACGACCAGAGGGACATCCGGCTCCATGCGAAAGAAGGAAGTGTTGTCCACCACCACGGCACCCGCCGCTACCGCCCGCGGCGCGAACCTGGCACTCACGTTGCCGCCCGCGGAAAACAGAGCGATGTCGACACCCTCGAATGAATTCTCGTCGAGCACCGCGACGCGGAGCTGGCGCCCTTGAAAGGGCAGAAATTGTCCCGCCGATCGCTCCGAAGCGAGCAATCGCAGGTCGCCGACGGGAAGCTGACGCTCTTCCAAAACTTCGCGTATTTGCTCGCCCACCGCGCCGGTGGCGCCGACAACGGCGACGTTGTATTTTTGCTTAGTCATGATTGTCTCGAGTTTGCTTTGTCTGCGCTTGAACGTCATTCACGGAAACCGAAAATTGACGATGGAGAATCACCGTGTTCGATCCTCCATTCTCGATCTTCTATCTTCGACCTGCGATTTTGTCACGCACCCGCCGTCCCATTTCCTTGCAGCCGACGAGTTTGCAGGCGGGCTCTTGAATATCCGCGGTGCGGTATCCCTCGTTCAACACGGCTTCGACCGCTTGCTCGATCCGATCGGCCGCCGTCCCTTGATCGAGGGAGTGGCGCAGCATCATCGCCACGCTCAGGATCGTCGCCAAGGGATTAGCTTTATCCTGTCCGGCAATATCTGGGGCGCTGCCGTGCACCGGCTCATACATTCCGACCTTGCCTCCCAGGCTGGCCGAGGGGAGCATACCGATGGAACCGGTGAGCATCGCCGCCTCATCGCTCAGGATATCGCCGAACATGTTGGTTGTGACCAGGACGTCGAACTGCCTCGGATTGCGAATAAGCTGCATGGCGCAGTTGTCGACCAGCATATGCTCGAGCTCGACGGCGGCATAGCCTTCGTCCTGATGAATACGCGTGACCACTTTGCGCCAGAGCTCCGTCACCTCCAGCACATTGGCTTTATCCACCGAGGTGACCTTCTTGCGGCGTTTGAGCGCCGCCTGAAACGCGACGTGGGCGATGCGTTCAATCTCCGGGGTCGTGTAAACTTCCGTGTTCACGCCGCGCTCTGTACCATCCGGCAGCTTAGTTACGCCCTTGGGTTGGCCAAAATAGATCCCGCCGGTGAGTTCGCGCACAACCAGCAAATCCGTCCCTTCCACGACATCGCGTTTCAGCGTCGATGCCGACGCCAGCGCCGAAAAAAGCCGCACCGGGCGGAGATTTGCGAATAAGCCAAGCTCCTGGCGCAGCGCCAACAATGCCCGCTCCGGGCGGACCGAATAATCGAGACCGTCCCATTTCGGGCCGCCCATGGCGCCGAGCAGCACGGCGTCGCTCTGCTTGGCCAATTGGAGCACCCGATCGGGGAGCGGTCTGCCATGGGCGTCAATGGACGTGCCGCCGACGATCCCGTACTCCAGCTCAACACCGAAACCATAGAGTTTCGCTAATTGATCGAGAACTTGCGTTCCTTCGCCCATAACCTCCGGGCCAATGCCGTCTCCCGGCAAAACTGCGATTTTATAATTCATGGTCCCTCTCTCGCCACCACCTGCCGATAGTGTTTCCTTCCTTCCAATTTGTTGAGCGCGTTGATGTAGGCCAGAGCGCTCGCCATGATGATGTCCGTATGCGCGCCCTGCCCCGAGACGCGAATCCCGTCGTCCTCAATCACACAGGAAACTTCCCCTTGAGCGTCGGTGCCGCCGGTAATCGCGTTGACCGAGTAGCGCACCAGCTGCGACTGCGAGCCCGCGATCTTGCTGATAACCTTATAACAGGCGTCAACGACACCGTCGCCGGACGCATGATCGGTCTGCTCACCGCCGTCGACGCGCATTCGGACCGTCGCCGAGGGAATGCCGTCGGAGCTGGAATTGACGTTCAGGTAAAGCAGCTCGAACTTATCCGGCCGACCGGGCACGCGCAGAATCTCTTCGGCCACGATCGCTTCGATGTCCTCGTCATAGACGTTCTTTTTTTTATCCGCCAGCTCTTTGAAGCGCACGAAGGCGCGGTTCATATCGTCCTTGCTGAGATTGAATCCCAAGTGCTTCAACCGCTCGTCGAAAGCGTGACGCCCCGAGTGCTTTCCCATGACCAGGCGATTGCCCGGAATGCCGATGGACTCCGGCGTCATGATCTCGTAGGTCTGTTTGTGCTTGAGCACCCCGTCTTGATGGATGCCCGCCTCATGCGCGAAGGCATTGTCGCCGACAATCGGTTTATTGATCGGGATCGCGATGCCCGTCACCTGCGACACCAGCCGCGAGGTCGGATAGAGCTGCTCGCTGACAACATGAGTGTCGAGATCGAGATAATTTTTTCGCGTGCGCAGCGCCATCACCACTTCCTCAAGAGAAGTGTTGCCGGCGCGTTCGCCGATGCCGTTGATAGTGCACTCGATTTGCCGCGCGCCGTTATGGACGGCGGCAAGGGAATTGGCTACCGCCAGACCCAAGTCATTATGGCAATGAGCGCTCCAGATCACCCGGTCGCCCCCCGCCGTGCGCTCGATCAAGTTCGCCATCAGAGCCCCGAACTCAGACGGAATCGCGTAACCGGTGGTGTCGGGCACATTGATCACCTTCGCGCCGGCACGGATCACTTCGCGAAAGACTTGAATCAAGAACTCCGGATCGCTGCGCGAGGCGTCTTCAGCGGAAAACTCGATATAGTCGGTAAACTGCTTGGCGAAGCGCACAGCCTTAACCGCCGCCTCCAGCACTTGCTCCCGATTCATCCTGAGCTTGTGTTTCAGATGGATGTCCGAAGTCGCGATAAAGGTGTGGATGCCGGGTTTTTTCGCCGGTTCCACCGCCTTCAAGGCGCGTTCGATATCGCTTTCCTGGGCGCGCGCCAGACTGACCACCCGGGGCCGGGTCACCTCCTCGCAAACTCTGCGCACGGAGTCGAAATCCCCCGCCGACGACGCGGCAAATCCGGCTTCGATCACATCCACCCCGAGCTTTTCCAGCTGGCGGGCGATGACGACTTTTTGTTCCGCAGTCATGCTCGCTCCCGGCGACTGCTCGCCGTCCCGCAATGTGGTATCGAAAATCTGCACGACGTTTTGATTATCGTTTGCGCTTTTCATTTTAAATCTCTCCCCTGGAAGGTTTGCCCGCCGGCGCTTCGCGGAAACAAAAACTCCCGCGGCAGGGCCAACGGGAGCGTTCATGAGCATTGAACCGGAGCCGGAATTCACGGCGTCGCTGGCGCCGCCTCCCGCCCCCTCTCCCGCCGGTGCTTATAGGTCGTGAAGCCCCATAACAGAGGCCCGGATAACGTATACAGTAAGACAACGGTGAAAAACATAATCTGCGGCTCGGCAATGAACAGGGTAATCATGACAAATCCGAAAACCAACATCCAGACCGGGTGGCGTCTGCGGAGGTCGTTATTCTTCAAGCTCAAGTATGGAAAACTGCTCACCATCAGAGCCGCCAGACCGTAGATGACCAACATCAGGGTTACATGCCGGTTTTGCGATACGGCGCCACCCAAATAATGGTGCAAAATCACGATGGAGGTAATCATTTGGGCCGCCGCCGGGATCGGCAGGCCGACAAAATGATTTTTTGACGGTCCCTGAGCTTGAACGTTGAAGCGCGACAACCTGAGCGCCCCACAGACCGCATAGGTGCACGCCGCCAGCCAGCCCCAGGTCTGCCAGGGTTCAAGGGCCCAAATATATACCAACACGGCTGGAGCGACGCCAAAGGAAACGACGTCCGCCAGGGAGTCGAATTCCACGCCAAACTGGCTGGTGGTCTTGGTCAGACGCGCCGCGTAACCGTCGATGCCATCGAGGATGTTGGCGAGAATGATCAACATCGCCGCAGCGACAAACTGACCGTTGAACGTCGCAATGATGGCGAAGAAGCCGCACATGAGATTGCCTGCCGTAAACAAGCTGGGAATGAGATAGACGCCCTTTTTGAACTTGTCGGCATTCATGCGCTGGCGCAGCGCCAATCGCGGCTTGCCGCGCCGGCGCAATAGCCGAACCTTTCCCGGCGATGGGAAACGTTCAGGCTCTTGAGCATTCATCGCGCTCATACAAACCTCCCCAGGACGGACTCCCCGCCCTTAACCCGGTCGCCTTCCTTGACTTCAACGCGGCACCCTCTGGGCAAATAGGTATCGGTCCGCGAGCCGAACATGATCAAACCGAATCGTTGACCGCGCTCCAGAGCGTCGCCCCGTTTGACCCGGCAAACGATGCGCCGTGCCAGGACGCCGGCAATTTGCACAACTCCCAGCTCACAGCCTTTCTGATCGACGATCTTCAAGGCGTTTTGTTCATTCAGCCGCGAAGCTTCTTCCTTGTAGGCGGCCATGAATTTTCCCGATCGATAGGTGACTTCTTCAATCCGGCCAGCCGCCGGCGCTCGGTTAATGTGGACATCCAGCGGCGAGAGAAAAATGCTGATCCTTGTCACCGCATCGGCAAACATCGGATCGCCTTTGATGTCCGCGATGCCGACCACTTTACCGTCGGCGGGCGACACTACGAGACCCTCGCCACCGGGAATCCTTCGCTCAGGATCGCGAAAAAAAGCCGCAACCGCCGCCGAAAGCAAAACCAAAAACCCGCCGGCGACCCACCAACCCAGCGCCAGCGCCAACAGCGCCACGGCCGCCGCCGCCAGGATCAGCGGATAACCTTCCCGCGCGATCCTCATCCGACTTCAAAACTTTCGCTCGCCGCCAAGCCACTCCACCGCCGCGTCAATTTTTGCTCTTATCAACCAACCGATTCTGGGAGAGCCACGGCATCATGCCGCGAAGCCCCTCTCCCACCTTTTCCAGGGGATGGTTGGCGGCTTCCTTGCGCAGCTCGGTAAAATGCGGCATGCCGCATTTATATTCGTTGATCCACTCCTCGGCGAATTTACCCGACTGAATGTCTTTGAGAATCTGCTGCATGGCCTGACGCACTTCGGGACCGATGACTTTCTTGCCCCGAGTCAAGTCGCCGTACTCGGCGGTGTTGCTAATCGAATAACGCATGTTGGTCAACCCGCCCTCGTATATCAGGTCGACGATCAACTTCACTTCGTGGACACACTCAAAATAAGCCATTTCGGGAGGATACCCGGCGTCGACCAGCGTCTCATAACCCGCTTGTATCAACGCGCAGAGCCCGCCGCACAAGACCGACTGTTCGCCGAACAGATCGGTTTCGGTTTCGTCTTTGAAAGTCGTTTCGATCACCGCAGCTCGAGCGCCGCCGATGGCGCTCGCGTAGGCAAGGCCGATTTCCTTCGTGTCCCCCGACGGATCCTGGTGCACCGCTAAAAGACAGGGCACACCGCGGCCCTTTTGATATTCGCTGCGCACCAGATGCCCCGGCCCCTTGGGCGCGACCATAAAGACGTTCACCCCGGCAGGAGGCACAATGCGCTTGAAATGGATGTTGAAACCATGGCCAAAGGCCAGGCAATTGCCGTTTTTAAGACCCGGCTTGATTTCCTTCTCGTAAGCATCGCCTTGCAGCTCATCCGGCAGGAGGACCATCGCGATGTCCGCAGCTACAGCGGCATCGGCGGTTTCCGCTACTTTGAGCCCGGCGTTTTCGGCCTTCGCCCATGAGCTGCTGCCCCGGCGAAGGCCGACCATGACATCGACACCGGAATCACGCAGGTTATTGGCATGAGCGTGGCCCTGGCTGCCATAACCCAGAACTGCTACTTTCTTACCTTTCAGCACGGACAAATCGGCATCGCGATCGTAATAAACTTGCATTGCTCCGCTCCCCTATAATTGGAAGTCCTTAATATGCCGGTTGACCGCCGATAAGTCAACTGCAAGTGCTTGTAAGACAAAGACTTCTTTGGATGCCGGCCAAGCACACTCGAGAGTGATCCGTGATGCTTCGAGCGGTTGCGCGAGGCGTCATCGTGGTTCTGGCTATGCCGTTTTCGCGCACGCGCATGGATCAGGAAAACCGCCGAGCGACATTAAACAACCTGGTGCTTTATTCCTGTGGTTCGCACCGATCGGCTAATCCCACCGGACCGGCGAGTAGCCCTTCTCGCGCAAGCAACGAAACACGAAGTTTTTGTAGACGGCGGAGGGCTCCTGTCTCCCCGTCAATCCGTGCAACGGACCTTGAGTTGGCGCCGCCCCGGATAATGCCGTACCGGCGCGGCCCTTGGAAGCCATAGAGTCGTCCGCTCGGCGCATGCACTCGTCGATCTCGCGATTTGCGGTCTCGGCTCCGCGCCGATTAAATTGCTCGTTAGGATACAAAACCGGTCTTTGGCTTGCACATCCGGAAAGCAGAAATAGACTCATTCCCAAAATTGCCGAACCCCGCATAGCCATCCCATCCTTCTCGAGCGCTGAAAAGCCAATGATCTGCTGCAGCAATAATTAAGCCTGTACGAGCGGAAATCGGGCCTTGATGGCTAGGTAAATCTTCTTGCGCCGTCCCGACAGCCTTATATTAGATTAGCTTCCTTGGAGGCTAGTTCAATGGCGAAACAGACTAAAAAAATGTCATTGGCCGCTATCGCATGGGCGTTCGTTTTGCCGATAGGTGCTTATGGAAAGTCGCAAGAAGCCAAAGGTCCGGCCGAAAAGACCGGCGACGCCCTTGGGTAAGCCGTTCACAAAGCCGGCGACGCGATCTAAGGAAGCCGGCCAAAAAGTTCAGAAAGCGGCCAAAGACGCCGCGAACCGGCTACCAGACAAAAAGTAAGAGCTCGGGATTATTCCCAGCTCCCTCATGAATTTCTTGGATAACGCGAAGCTCGCAGGTTTTTTCGTCGACACCGCCGGTCCGTGGAATCCGCAAATTTTATTTTGTCAGCGGCGCTAGGTTTTTAACAGCGCCGGTTCGCGCCGTGGCGAGCCCGTGCGCGTGGTTTCACGCGCGATGGCAATGCGACCGGTGCGGACGATCTCTTTTATGCCCAGGGGTTGAAGCATGTTGATCATCGCTTCCACTTTATCCACATCGCCGGTAATCTCGATGGTATAAGTATCCGGCGAGGAGTCGACGATCTTGGCGCGGAAGATATCGGCCAGACGAATCGCTTCGTCGCGATGCTCCGGCTTGGTGTGGACTTTGATGAGCGCGGTCTCCCGGTCGAGGAAATCGGTTTCCGTAAGATCGACGACCTTGAGAACTTCGACCACTTTGTTCAGCTGCTTCATGATTTGCTCGATGATCCGATCGTCGCCGACCGTCACGATCGTGATCATCGAAGTAGTTGGGTCCATCGTGGGAGCGACCGAAAGACTCTCGATGTTATAACCGCGGGCGCTGAACAGCCCCGCAACTCTGGCCAGAACGCCGAACTTGTTCTCGACAAGAACCGATATGATATGTTCCATTCGCAAAAATTATCAGGCAGGAAGAACTCCCTCCCCTTCGTCCACCTTTCCCTTATGTGATCCGCCTTTTCTCGCGACCTTGAGCTCGGGCGGATCTTCGAGCATCATCTCATGCTGCGCCCCACCGGCGGGAATCATCGGGTAGCAGTTCTCGTAAGGATCGGTGTGAATGTCCATCAACACCGGCCCCTTGTGCTTAAGACCTTCTTTGAGCACCGCTTCCACTTCGCTCGGTTTGAGCGCGCGTAGCCCCTTGATGCCGTAGGCCTCCGCGAGCTTCACGAAATCAGGCATCTTGCCCAGCAGGCTTGCCGAGTAGCGCCCTTCATAAAAGAGATCCTGCCATTGGCGCACCATGCCGTGGACGCCATTGTTGAGCAGGACGATTTTCACCGGCAATTTGTGTTCGGCCGCAACCACCAGCTCCTGCAAGTTCATCTGGAAACTGCCCTCGCTGGTGATGCAAACCACCAGCCGATCAGGAAACGCCTTTTGCGCGCCGATGGCCGCGGGAAAACCGAAGCCCATGGTGCCGAGCCCGCCGGAGGTGAGCCAAGTTCGCGGCCGGCCACCCTTGAAATATTGCGCGGCAAACATCTGGTGCTGCCCCACGTCGGTGGCGATGATCGCGTCGTGCTTGGTGAACTCGTAGAGCTTTTCAATGACGTACTGGGGCTTGATGATCTTTTCGCCCTGCTTGTAAGTGAGCGGGTGCGTTTTGCGCCATTCTTCAACCTGCTTGATCCAGGGGGCGCGTTGCGCCTTCACCTGCGCCGGGTGGCCGTCCATGGAGCGGAGAATCACGGTGAGCTGGCGCAACACCGCTTTCACGTCGCCGACGATCGGAATATGAGCGTGGAACGTTTTCTTGATCGAGGTCGGGTCGATATCAATATGAACAACCCTGGCCTCGGGGCAAAAAGCGGACAGTTTTCCCGTCACCCGGTCGTCGAAGCGCGCGCCAACGGCGATCAACAGATCCGCGTGGTGCATCGCCATGTTGGTCCAGTAACCGCCGTGCATGCCCAACATGCCGAGCGACAGCGGATGCGTGCCGGGAAAACTTCCCAAGCCCATCAGCGTCATCGTCACCGGAATCTGGGTGATCTCCGCCAGCTCGCGAACCTCATCGGCTGCGTCCGCGAAGACCGCGCCGCCGCCCACATAGAGGATCGGCTTCTTCGCCTTCATAATCTCTTCGGCGGCTTGCTTGATCTCATTTTTATTGCCGTTCACGGCCGGATGATAACCGCGCAACTGCACTTTGTCCGGATAATGGAATGTCGTTTTTGCGACGCTCACGTCCTTGGGAATGTCCACGAGCACAGGCCCCGGTCGGCCGGTGGTTGCGATATAAAACGCCTCTTTGATAGTCTGCGCCAGATCTTTAACGTCTTTCACCAACACATTATGCTTGGTACAGGGCCGGCTGATGCCGACGTTGTCGGCTTCCTGAAAAGCGTCATTGCCGATGAGATCGGTGGAAACCTGCCCCGTGAAAGCGACAAGGGGAACCGAATCCATATAGGCGTCGGCCAAGCCGGTCACGATGTTGGTCATCCCGGGTCCGGAGGTCACGAGGATAACACCGGGCTTGCCGGTGGCCTTGGCATAACCCTCGGCCATGTGCGCCGCGCCCTGCTCATGACGCGTGAGCACCAGTTCCATGTCCTTCTGCTGACACAGAACATCGAAGATCTTGAGCACTACGCCGCCGGGCAGACCGAAGATCGTCTTGACCCCTTCGCGCCGCAAAGATTCGCAGAAAATTTCCGCTCCGGTCATCACTTTCATGCTTCCGGCTCCCTATCGAAGAGCACCGTTCTGGCGGTGCTTTTCGAGAATTTCCATGATCCGATCTTTACCGATAAGTTTTAGTTTTTGAATACGTTTCATTTCCACCTCTTCTTCCGCCGTCAGGTGATGTCGATGTTGAAACTCGGCGAGTTTTTTCTCCAACTCGCGATGTTCGTCATAATACTTCTTTAACTCGGGGTCCTTGTCCAGCAGGGAGACAATCGCGTGTTCCTCCTTGACTTCCATACGGTAGCCTCCTTGAAAAAAAATTTTTATTTTTTTGAGGTGCTCAATCTAACGTACGCATGGGGCTTTGTCAACGTAGCTTTTCGCATAGATTTTCAACAAGTTACATCGAATCCGCGGTTCTTGCTCTCGGCCTCGGAAGGACGCAAATAAACCGGCGCCAACGCGCCCAGATCCTCGCCCAGGCAACGCCGAAAACTTTCATCCGCAAGAGCCGCGACTGCGGCCGCGACCGAACAACATCCCCCGGCCATCACTCTTGCCGGCCGTAGAGCTTCGATCAGAAAGCTTTCGTGAACCACGGCGCCGTCGCCGACAAGCACAACTTCACCGCGGCTAGTGCCGCGGCTCGATTGCACGCAGGCAACCGCCTCCTGGAGCGAAAGGATTGTGTCATCCGTCAACCGCGTCAGGTGATCACCGTCGCTGCGGAACAGCGCCGTGTAAACCTCGCGCTTGCGCGCATCGAGCATGGAACAGATAGACCCGTGAAATTTTTTTGCGCAGGCCGCGGTCGCCAGCAGCGTTGAGACCCCAACCACCGGAAGGCGGGCTTCGTAGGCCAGCCCTTTAACCGTAGCCAATCCAATGCGCAACCCGGTGAAGGAACCGGGACCGATCGAAACCGCGACGCCCGCAAGATCTTCGAACCGGCACCGCGACTTGGCGAGAACCGATTGAATCAACGGCAGCAGGATCTCGGCGTGATTGCCTCTGAGCGCCGGTGACGAACTCTGGCCCCCGGCCCGATCTCGGCCGCAAAATTCCTCGGTGACCAAATTGCCCTCGTCGACCAGGGCGACGCTTGCGATGGGACCGGCCGTGTCAATCCCAAGAATTCTCATCCTCCGACCTGGTTCTCAAAAAACCTCAAGATATCGTTGTAAAAGGCATAAACCATGAGAAGCACCAGAAGACAAATACCGACCTGCTGGGCCATCTCGCGAGCCCTGACCGATACCGGCTTGCGCATGATCCCTTCGACCATGAAAAACACCAGATGGCCGCCATCCAGCACCGGCACCGGCAACAGATTTAATATTCCCAAGTTGATGCTCAACACCGCCAGGAAGGCGAGAAACGTCCCAAGACCTTCTTGCGCTTGCTGCCCCGCCATCTGTGCGATCAAAATGGGGCCGCCAATATTGCGCGGCGAGACGTCCCCGACGACCATCTTATAAAGCGCCATCACCGTCAGCTTGGAGTAATCGTAGGTTTGATAAAAGGCCCGGACAATGGCCAATCCCGCCTGGCCTTTCTCGATGGAGACCTGGCTGGCAATACCGATCATCCAGTCTTCTTTGGGCTCGCCAAAAATATTTTTGCCTTCTTTGATCACCGGCTTCACCGTCACTTCGACGATATCGTCGCCACGGCGAATTTGCATATTAAGGGGCCCGCCGCCGCTGCCTTTAATGGCGCTCGAGAGATCCTCCCATTGGCTCACGCTGCGGCCGTTAACGGCGACGATACGGTCGCCCTTGGCGATGCCGGCGCGTTCCGCAGGCGACCCGCCCTCGACGCCGCTCACCTGGGTGGACATGACCGGTACGCCGTAGAAAACGAACACGAGCGTGAGCAGCAGCACCGCGAGGAGCAGGTTGAAACCCGGTCCGGCGGCGACGATAGCGATGCGCTTGCCAAGGCTTTTCCGGGCGAAAGATTTCTCCGCATCGGCTTGGGGGACGTCTGCATCCGGGTCTTCGCCCACCATTTTTACGTAACCCCCTAGGGGAAAGGCGCTCAACGCATATTCTGTTTCGCCTTTCTTTTTGACCCAGATCTTGGGACCGAAACCAACGGAAAAAGTGAGAACACCGACGCCGCACATCTTCGCCACGATGAAGTGACCAAACTCGTGAAAAACGATCAGCAGCCCCAACCCGATGATGGCCGCGCCGATTGAATAAACCACGCTTTCCATGCTCCGCTCCTTATAGAATAGAACCCGATCCGTTAATGAGAGACGATGCCCTTTCTCTCGCCCAGCGATCAACTTCGAGAACCTCCCCGACCGCTTCGGCCCGTTTGTTGTTGTGGCGCTGCATCGTCTTGTCAATTATACGATGTATTTTGCGAAATCCTATCCTGCCCTCTAAAAAAGCCGCCACGGCAATCTCGTTTGCGGCATTGAGCACCGCCGGCATGGTCGCGCCCGAACGCAGGGCCCGGTAAGCCAGGGCCAGCGCGGGATAGCGCTTTTCTTCCACCGGTAGAAAATTAAGCTCGCCCTGCCGCGTGAGATCCAGAGGGCGCCAGCTTCCCTTAAGACGATGCGGAAAGGACAACGCATAGGCGATAGGAATGCGCATGTCGGGGATGCCAAGCTGGGCCATGATCGCGCCGTCCTGATAGCGCACCATGGAATGGATCACGCTCTGCGGATGGATGACGACTTGGATTTTCTCGGGTGGAATATCGAATTCCCAGCGAGCCTCGATGACTTCGAGGCCCTTGTTCATCATCGTTGCGGAATCAATGGTAATCTTCTGTCCCATTTTCCAGTTCGGGTGTTTAAGCGCCTGTGCAACCGTAACCTTTTCGAGTTGCTTCAGAGGGGTGCGCAGGAACGGCCCTCCCGACGCCGTAAGGATAATCTGGTCCACATCGCTGCGCTGGTTGCCCTGCAAGCACTGAAAGATGGCGCTGTGTTCGCTGTCCACCGGCAGCAAGCGCACCCCCTTGGCTTTGGCCGCCGCAACGAAGATTTCGCCGGCCATCACGAGCGCTTCTTTGTTGGCGAGCGCGATCTCCTTTCCGGCGAGCAAGGCCTTTAACGTCGGCATCAGTCCCGCTCCGCCGACGATCGCCGCCAGCACGATGTCGATTTCCGGCGCGCTCGCCACAGCGGACGCGCCGGCTTCGCCGAAGAGGATCTCCACCTTGCCGTTGCCGATTAACTTCCGCAAACCCGGTACATCGCTTTCGTTTTTAATGGCCACGCACTTGGGCCGGAATTCTTGAATCTGGCGCGCCAGTAATTTCAAATTGCTCCCCGCAACCATGCCGTGAATTTTGAAGCGGTCGGGGAACTCCCGCACCAGGGCGAGTGTGCTCACGCCAATGGAACCCGTGGAACCGAGCAGTGCCATCGTCCTCATGAACGAAAAAACCTTATGTAAAAGGTCGTAAATACCGCGGCGAAGATCAAACTGTCGACCCGGTCGAGCACCCCCCCGTGGCCGGGCAGTATCGCACCGAAATCTTTAACCGAAAAGACTCGCTTGAGCCAAGATTCAAACAGGTCGCCCAACTGACCGAGAACGGTCATGATCACCGATAAAAGCAGAGCCTCCAGCCAATGAAAACGATCGAAAAGCCACCAGGCGCCGATCGTGCCCGCGACGCTCCCAAATCCCACGTAACCCCATGCGCCGGCAACGGTTTTGCCCGGGCTGATTTGGGGCGCGAGCTTCTTGCCGCCCAAGTACCGGCCGACAAAGTAAGCCGCGGTATCCCCACTCATGATAATAATCAAGACCCACAAGACCCAGGCCCGTCCTTCGGCCTGTCGAAACAGCAAAACCCAACAGGGCAAGAGCATTCCGAGATAACATCCTCCCAGCAGCGTGCGCAGCAATCGTTGCAGCCGTTCCTCCAGATCGCCGTCCATAAACGGATAACCGGCGAAAACCGACATCAAAACCGCACTCAACGACACCGGCAAGCTCTGTGGATCGCCTGCCAGCATGACAACCGCCAAGGCCAGGCCGAAGATCAGACCGAAATACTGCTCTCGGTTGCGATTGGGAATAGCGATGGAGAAATATTCATGCAGTGCGGCCGTAGTCACCAACAAGACGAGAAGCGCGAAAAGCCACTCCGGACCCCAACCGACCACGGCGACCAGCAGCGGGAGGCTGACCGCCGCCGTGACCGCTCGGGCTCTAAGATTGGCGTCCACCCGCCTTCACCGCCAGCTCGCCCCGCTCCTCCACCTGCTCATCGGTGCGGCCAAAGCGCCGGCGCCGGCGCTGATATTCGAGCAATGCCTGGAGAAATTCTTTTTCGCGGAAATCCGGCCACAACGTCGGTGTGACATACAACTCGCTGTAGGCTATCTGCCAAAGGTAGAAGTTGCTCACGCGCACCTCGCCGCTGGTGCGAATCAAGAGATCGGGATCCGGCACGGAGGGGTTGTCCAGGTTGGCCGCGACCAGCGCTTCATCGATTGCCTCGGGCTGGCACCGGCCATCGAGCACCGAGCGCGCCACGCTCCGCGTCATTCTGACGATCTCATCCCGGCCGCTGTAGCTCAGGGCGAGAACGACCGTCATCCGGTTGTTATCGCGGGTCCGTTCAATGACGTTCTCCAGCACCTCGCGGACATTGACCGGCAGCCGCAAGCGATCCCCGACAGCCAACAATCGGATGCCATAGCGCATCATCTTCGGCTGTTCCGCCACCAGATAATGCTCCAGCAAGCCCATGAGAGCCTTGACTTCCTCATCGGGCCGCAACCAATTTTCGGTAGAAAACGCGTAAAGCGACA
Source organism: uncultured Syntrophobacter sp. (assembly GCA_964539925.1). Taxonomy (GTDB): domain Bacteria; phylum Desulfobacterota; class Binatia; order UBA9968; family UBA9968; genus DP-20. The sequence continues at coordinate 21,734 of CAZILB010000004.1, forward strand.
AGTAGCGGATGCCGACCTTGCGGCTCATCTCGACGATCACGCGCACCGAAGTCTTGCCGCGTCGGTGCCCTTCAATCCTGCTTTTGCCGCGCAACTTGGCCCAGCGGCCGTTACCGTCCATGATGATGGCCACATGTCGGGGCAGCCGGCTTTTGTCGAGTCCGTCTAACTCCATCGCGGCCTGAGCTGGATGCGATCCATAGGGGGGCACTGTAGACGATCGTGGGAAGACACAGGTGGCGTTCATGATCTCGAGGGAGCGCCACCACGGGAATCTAAACCTCCATAACCTCTTCCTCTTTGGACTTGACGATCTTGTCGACGCGGCCGATAAAATCATCGGTCACCTTTTGCACCCGGTCCTGGCCGTGCTTGAAGTCGTCCGCGGTGATTTCCTTTTTCTTTTCTGCGTCCTTAAGATGCTCGATGGCGACCCGGCGGTGATTGCGGAGGGAGACGCGGAACTCTTCGGCGACTCTCCTGACGTGCTTGACCAGTTCCTTGCGCCGCTCTTCGGTGAGCGCCGGGATCGGAATGCGAATAATCTTGCCGTCGTTGTTCGGCGTCAAGCCGAGATCCGACTTGAGAATGGCTTTTTCAATCTCTCCCATGGCGCTTCGATCGAAGGGCTGGATAACCAACAGCCGCGGCTCGGGCGCGCTGAGCGTCGCCAGTTGATTGAGCGGCGTGGTCGCGCCGTAATATTCCACCATCACGTGTTCTAACAGCGCCGTCGATGCCCGCCCGGTGCGCAGCTTGGTCAACTCCTTGCGCAGCGCGCTGACCGAACCTTCCATCTCTTTTTGCAGCTGAGTGAAAACCGCTTCGTTCATCGCTTTCCTCCGCTGACCAGCGTACCGATCGCTTCTCCGGACACCACCCGCTTGATATTTCCCTTCTCCATCAGATTGAACACTATGATCGGCAGATTGTTATCCATGCACAAGGAAATCGCCGTCGAGTCCATCACTTTAAGCTCGCGGTTTAAGACTTCAATATAGCTCAGGGCCGCGAATTTTTTGGCATCGTGATGCATGACCGGGTCGGCGTCATAGACACCGTCGACTTTGGTGGCTTTCAATATGACTTCCGCACCGACTTCCATCGCCCTCAGACTCGCTGTCGTATCCGTGGTGAAATACGGATTGCCCGTCCCTCCGGCGAAAATCACCACCCGACCCTTCTCCAGGTGGCGCGTCGCGCGGCGGCGAATGTAGGGCTCGGCGACCTGCCGCATTTCAATGGCCGAGAGCACACGGGTCGAGACGCCGAATTTTTCCAGAGCGTCTTGCAAGGCAAGACTGTTGATCACCGTAGCCAGCATACCCATGGTATCCGCGCTGGCGCGATCCATGCCGATCTCGCTGGCGATGGCGCCGCGAAAAATATTGCCGCCGCCGACCACCATGGCGAGCTCGCAACCCATTTCCTTCACTTCTTTGATTTCCTGGGCGAAGGCTTTGACGGTATTGCCATCAATACCAAAATTCTGCGCTCCGGCAAAAACCTCGCCGGTCACCTTCAGAATAATGCGTTTGTACTTGAGAGCCCCGTTCGAGTTCATGGAGGTCAAGCGAGCGCTTATTCTTTCGCCGCTCCTTCGCCCAGATGATAGCGGGCGAAACGGCGCACCTGGATATTTTCACCCAGCCGTGCGACCGCATCATTCATGACATCGCTGACATTTTTGTCCGGGTCTTTGATAAACGACTGCTCCATAAGGCAAATTTCAGAGTAATACCGCTCCATTTTCCCGTCAACGATCTTGTCGACGACGTTCGCGGGCTTGCGGGTTTCCAAGGCCTGCTGGCGGTAAATGGATTTTTCTCGTTCCAATTCACCCGCAGGGACATCCTCGCGCCTCACATAGCGCGGATTCGCCGCCGCCACCTGCATGGCGATATCTTTAAGCAGACTTTGAAACTCCGCGGTGCGCGCGACGAAATCGGTCTCGCAGTTGATTTCCACGAGCACGCCGATTTTTCCGCCCGGATGAACGTACGCCGCCACGGCACCGTCGGCCGCCATGCGCCCCGCTTTTTTGGCCGCAGACGCCAGCCCCTTCTGACGCAGGTAGTCGACCGCCTTATCGAGGTCTCCGCCGGTCTCCCCGAGGGCTTTTTTACAGTCCATCATGCCGGCGCCGGTCTTCTCCCGGAGCTCCTTGACAGCCGCCGCCGTAATTTCCATCAGATTCAAACTCCTCCTGCCGCCGCTGATTCGACCGTGTCGCCCCCGCCTTCGGCGCTGGGACTTTCGTCCTCCTTCCCCTTGATCAGGGACTGCTCATAAATCGTTTTGCCCTCTAACACCGCATCCGCCATAGCTGAGCAGAACAGGCGAATGGCGCGGATCGCATCGTCATTACCGGGGACCTTGTAGTCGACCATGTCCGGGTCGCAATTGCTGTCGATCACCGCCACCACGGGGATACCCAGTTTCCGTGCTTCCTTCACCGCAATCTCTTCTTGCTTGGGGTCGATCACAAAAATCGCATCCGGCAGTTTTCGCATCCCCTTGATGCCGCCGAGGGATTGTTCGAGCTTGTCCTTTTCGCGCTTGAGTCCGAGCATTTCCTTCTTGGTCAAAGCGTCGATAATTTTTGGGTCGTTTTCCATCTCTTCCAGTTTACGCAATCGCTCGATGCTCTGACGAATGGTAGTAAAATTGGTCAAGGTGCCGCCGAGCCATCGATTATGTACATGAAACATGCCGCAACGGGCCGCCTCCTCCCGGATCGCGTCCTGAGCCTGCTTTTTGGTGCCGACAAAAAGAAGGTTCCCGCCGGAAGCGGCCAAATCGCGCACCACAGCTTCGACCTCCTTAAACATGGTCACGGTTTGCTGCAGATCGATGATGTGAATGCCGTTGCGGGCGCCGAAAATGTAAGGTTTCATCTTCGGGTTCCACCGGCTGGTTTGGTGTCCAAAATGCACCCCGGCTTCCAGCAGTTGTTTCATGGAAATTTCGCTCATCCTTCACTCCTTTGGTTTTTTATCCTCCCCTTTCTTCATCTTCTCACCGGACCTCAGAGGCACCTCGATGGGAATCCAAAAGGGTGTGAATTTATCTTAGTGGAACGCGCCGTCGCGGCCTGAGCCTAGCCAAGAATTGCGGGCGGTCCGCGCGAAAGCCGCTATCGCGTTGATAACTGTGCGTTTCTAACAGAGTTCCCCGGCTGACGCAAGATTCAGAGGGAAACAGGGGAGACTACTGGTTCATGGACTCGAGAAACTCTTTGTTGGTCTTGGTCCCGTGCATTTTGTCGAGCAGAAACTCCATGGACTCGACCGCGTTCAACTGCGACAATACCTTGCGCAGGATCCAGATGCGATTGAGATCCTCTCTCGGGATCAGCAGCTCTTCTTTGCGCGTGCCGGATTTGTTGATATCGATGGCCGGGAACACGCGTTTATCCATAAGGCGGCGGTCGAGATGGACTTCCATATTGCCCGTGCCTTTGAATTCTTCGAAGATCACCTCGTCCATGCGGCTGCCGGTATCGATCAGGGCGGTGGCGATAATCGTCAGGCTGCCGCCGTCTTCGATGTTGCGCGCCGCGCCAAAAAACTTCTTGGGTTTGTGCAGGGCGTTGGAATCCACACCGCCGGATAGAATCTTGCCGCTTGGCGGCACCACGGTGTTGTAGGCGCGCGCCAGGCGCGTGATGCTGTCGAGCAAGATCACGACGTCTTTGCCGTGCTCGACCAATCGCTTGGCCTTTTCAATGACCATTTCGGCGACCTGCACATGGCGCGTCGCCGGCTCGTCAAAGGTCGAGCTAATCACCTCGCCCTCCACCGAGCGCTGCATGTCGGTGACTTCTTCCGGCCGCTCGTCGATCAGTAACACGATCAAAATGACTTCTTTGTGGTTGTGGGCGATGGCCTTGGCGATGTTCTGGAGCATCATTGTCTTGCCGGTGCGCGGCGCAGCGACGATGAGGCCGCGTTGGCCTTTGCCAATGGGTGTCAGCAAATCGACGATACGCGTCGTGTAATCGTCAGGGTGAGCCTCAAGGCGCAAGCGCTCGTTCGGATAAAGGGGTGTCAGGTTATCGAAGAGGATCTTCTCGCGGGCTCTTTCGGGATCCTCGTAGTTTATGGTTTCGACCTTGAGCAAAGCGAAATAACGCTCCCCCTCCTTGGGCGGCCGGATATGACCGGAGATGATATCGCCGGTGCGCAAGTTGAAACGGCGTATTTGACTGGGAGAAACATAGATATCATCGGGGCCGGGCAGGTAGTTATAGTCGGGCGCCCTGAGAAAGCCAAATCCGTCCGGCAAGGTTTCTAAAACTCCCTCGCCGTAAATGTGGCCGTTTTGTTCGGTTTGCGCCTGCAGGATCGCGAAAATCAATTCCTGCTTGCGCATATTGGCGGCGCCCTCGATATTGAAGTTCTTGCCGATCAACGCCAAATCGCTGATTTTTTTCTCCTTCAGTTCCTTCAGATTCAAACCGTTATCGTCCACGGCCTCCGGTTCGGCAGCGCGGGTTCTACCTCGAACCATACACTCTCACTCTCCTTTCATTCTTCTCAGGGAACGATCCCGACCGGCAGGAAAATTTCGCTCCGGCGGGATTTTTGCAATCAAGTACGTTGATGCCGTCAAACTAGTGCCGCACTTTTAATGGCAGCCGGGTCATGGCAATGCTGAATACACGATACGGGACGGGCATGTCCGTGCGACAGGCTTCTGGGTAAAGTCGGTAATATCACTCTTGAAAAACACTTCAACTTATGAACGCGTAACGTTGAGCGATTAAGCAATGAATGCGGGGATTGACTCAAAAGAATTCGGTGACTTGACTCACTCTTGGAAGCCATCTTATTTTAAAGCCTTTTTCTTGTCAACCCCGTACCCGCATTCTTTTTGTCGAAGCGGCGCTCTGGCTTTGCTCGTGGACGTGGATCAATAAATTTTTCAGATCCGCCGGTAGCGGCGCAATAAACTCCACTTTCCTGCGGTCGCGAATGAGCTCGACGGTCAATTTTTCCGCATGCAAGGCTTGACGCGAAAACCCGCTCACGACCGTGTCTGCATCGGCTTTCCCGGCCCCTCGCTTGTGGCCGTAGAGAGAGTCGCCGACCAACGGATGGCCCAGGTCCGCAAGATGCACACGCAGTTGGTGGGTTCGGCCGGTGCGTGGTATGAGCCTGAGCAGGGTCAAGCAGCAGAGAGAATGGCCTGGGCCCTGCAGGGCGTATCTTTGCTCGACCCCCCATTCGGTTATGGCTTCCCGCTTCCTGTCCACGGGGCGCGTGCTCGACATGCGTTTGCGATCCGACCGATGACGCCCGATGGGCCGATCGATGATTCCCTTGTCGGCGGCGATCCTGCCATAAACCAGGGCGAGGTACTCTTTACGTACCGAGCGCGCTTTGAACTGGCCGGCGAGATGCTGAAATGCGACCGCGTGTTTGGCGACAATCATGACCCCCGAAGTATCTCGATCCAGACGATGTACGATACCGGGGCGGCGTTCGCCGCCCACGCTCATCAGATCCGGGCAATGATGCAGGAGCGCGTTGACCAACGTCCCCGACGATCTTCCCGCTGCCGGGTGAACGACGACGCCGGCCGCCTTGTTGATCACGAGGCAATCGGCGTCTTGATAAAGGATCTCCAGCGGCAGAGCCTCGGGGCGCAGCTCCGACTCCCGCGGCGGCAGAATGCGAATATCGACCTTGTCGTGAGCTTTTAGCCGCGCGCTCGACTTGGTCATGGCGCCGTTGAGTGTGATTTCGCCCGCCCCAATCAGGCGCTGTATTTCCGACCGTGTCGGTTTCGGCTCCGCCAAGTCCCCGCGGCGAGCGTGGCGCGCGAGAAATAGGTCGAGCCTCAATCCGGCCGACGAGGCATCGATGTGGAGCTGACGGGAAGTCATTCCGTGCGACAACCGGGCGACGTGGAGTTGACGATTTGAAGATTCTCGAAAACCCGTTGGGCGTCCGCCACATCCTGTCGAATTTGTGAGGTCAAATCCCCAACCGAAGCAAACTTCTTTTCCTCGCGTAGCCGCTTGACAAAGGCGAGCTTGATCACCGCTCCGTAAATCTCATTGTGAAAATCTAAAATAAAGCTTTCCACCGTCCTCGGGCCGGCGCCGAAGGTGGGATTGAGACCGATGCTGCTCACGCTCAAGTGTTGTTTTCCGCCCACGGAAAATAAAGTCGCGTAAATGCCGTCGGCGGGCAAGACTTCGGCACGGCTTGAAATATTCGCCGTGGGATAACCGATCTCCCGACCGCGCCGATGGCCCCTGATCACTCGTCCGGAGATAAAATAATACCGTCCCAGAAGGGGTCGGACTTCCGCCATCCGGCCCGCCGACACAAGCTCGCGGATAAGCGAACTGCTCACACGAACTCCCTCGACAAGGATCGGCTCCACGACGGCAACGTCAAAACCCAGCTCTATCCCCCACCGTGTCAGATCTCCGGCCGAACCTTTGCGACCCTGGCCGAATCGCAGGTCCTTGCCGGCCCAAATCTTGACTGCATGAAAGCGCCCGAGGAGAACGTCGCGCACGAAACTTTCGGCTTCCATTTGCGCGAACTCCCGATCAAAAGTTTGGATAACCACAACATCCACGCCCAGCGCACGCAGCAACTCCATCTTGTCCTTGTGAGCGAGCAGAGTCTTGGGCGCTCTCTCGGGAGCGAGGATTTTGAGAGGATGGGGTTCAAATGTGAGCACCACCGAAGCAATTTGCAATCGTTTGGCGTCAGCCACCGCCCCGCGAATAAGCGTCTGATGACCGAGGTGGATTCCGTCAAAGTTTCCCAGTGTCACCACGGATCTGCCGAGCGGCAGAGCGGGGTTGTCAGCGTGACGGATGATCTGCATACATTAACGTTTTGCGCTTCGACACCACCCCGTGCCGCAACGCCTTGACACCCGGCGCTCAGGCCAACGAATGAGCGAAAGCCATATGCACCCGGCTGACGATTTCTTAGGATTCCAGGGCTTTTAACTTCTCTTTGGCTCTGGGGGCCTCGGTGGATTGGGGAAATTTTTCGACCAGTTCCTGCAAGACCAACCTCGCATTGAGCTTCTCGCCTAATTCGGCAAAGGCGGCGCCTTGCCGAAACAGTGCCGCCGGCACCCGATCCGACTGCGGATAGCGACGCCTCACCTCATCGAATTCGACGATGGCTCGGTCGAATTCGCGCAGCGCGAAAAAACTCTCGCCGACCCAAAACTGCGCATTCGGTGCCAACCTGCTCTTCGGGTTCTTCTTAAGAAATTCCCTGAACCGGCCGATAGCGAACCGGTAATCGCTGCTCTCGAACCCGCGCCAGGCGGTTTGGTAGTCATTGCGGATCAGCTCCGATTCGCCCAGCGCGATTTCCGCAGCGCCTTGGGCGCCGAGTTGCTGCGCCGCTTGGACCGTCGCCCGGGAAGCCTGTGCAGTCTGCATCGATTCGCGCAGCTGCTTGAGCTCTTCCTCTCGGCTTCTGATCAGCTCGGTCTGGGCCTTCGCGTCTTCTTCAAGCTTGGCCAAACGAGACTCCAGAGTCTTTACCCGCTGGTCCCCTTCACGGCTGGTTTGGCCGAGCTGTCTGCCAACCTGAACACGGGTCTCATCGATCCGCTCCTTGATGGCATTGAGCTCTGCTTGCATCTGCTGAATGTTGGCCCGCGCATCGGCAAGCGTCGCTCGCACCGAGTCCAAGTCCGCTCGCAAGGATTCTACGGTTCCCGGTACACCCGCCAGATCACCGCGCATTCGGCGCTGTTCCCGCTCGAGAAACTCGACTTGCTGCGGATTGACGCACGCGGACAGAGCCAAACTTACAACGAGCAATGGCCAAAGGGCAAAGTTTGATAAGGAATTTGACCTTGTCACTGGCACCCTCCTCGGCTAGGAAGCTGGTCGGCTCGGAAGTATAACGAATCGTGCGCGCCGGTTTTGCTGATAGCAGGATTCGGTCTTTTCCCGACAGACGGGAATTTCTTCGCCATAGCTGATGGTAGACAACCGGGCGGCCGCTATTCCCAGCGTCGTCAAGTAGTCGCGAACCGACTGCGCCCGTTTGGCGCCCAGTGCCAAATTATACTCGCTCGTTCCCCGCTCGTCGCAATGCCCCTCGATCTCGACGCGCGCGGCGGGGTTCGCCTTGAGCCAGTCTGCATTGGCGCGCAAAGTCGCTCTCGCATCGGCGCTCAAATCAGAACGATCAAAATCAAAGTAAATGTCCTTAAGCGGACTCGATGCCGGCGTCACCGGAGGCTTCCCCTGCTGCAATTGTTTGAGGCTCGAAGCACCTGTATCCGCCTCGCGCGCGGCGCCGCGCTGCCCTTCCCCCGCTTGCTGGCCGGTTCCCGGAGTCTTCCCCGGTTCAGTTCCGGCGGTTGCAGCCGCCCCGGGTGTCTTGGTAGCCGATGGAGCGCAGGCGGCAACTGCCAATACGAACATGGCAAAACAACTGTAGCACGCCATTTTAAAAGCTCTATTCATCGCTTTCCTCCTTAGCACACTTGGGATAACCTTCCGAATGATGGACTTTAAAAATCGCGGACTTGAAACTCAGTCTAATCGAGGGGACCAGGTTGGATTTGTATCATCCCCCCCGGAACCTGTCAATCTTCTTTGGTTTTCTCCGCTCGCTTGCATGACGTAAAGATGGTATCTGCCGGCTCGATTGGATGAAAAAGCGATGAAGCGACCATCCGGCGACCAGGTCGGGTCCTCGCTATCGAAAGCCTCCGCTGTAAGCTGGCGCGGGTCGCCGCCGTCGACTGGGATCGTAAAAATTACAAACCGCCGGCCCACGCGCCCCGTGTAAGCGATCCGATCGCCTCTAGGCGACCACTCGGGAGTGGTATTGTACCCCCCGCTGTAAGTTAGGCGGCGGGATTTTCCGTTATTCACGTCGAGGATGTACAGCTGCGGCGAACCGCTGCGATCGGAAACAAATACGATCTGTCTACCGTCGGGCGACCATGAGGGCGACACTTCAATACCCGAATCTTCGGTCAATCGCCGAATCACATTGCCACTGCGGCCGAGCAAGAACAGACTGGTATTGCCGGCGGTCTCGCGCGCCGCCACCACATGCTGGCCGTCCGGCGACAACTTCCCGCTGAGATATCGGCTCGCGCCCGGAGGATTGAATCGGGTCTCTTTGCCGCTGAAGAGCTCAAATAGATATAGCGTCTGATTGCCGTCCTTGAAAGAAGAGTAAAGTACGGAACGTCCGTCGGAACTCCACGAAGGCGAGAGATTGATCGTATTGTTGTTGGTCACCTGAAATTTCTCACTGCCGTCCAAATGCGACACGAAGATTTCTTTGAATCGCCCGCCGCTGTTGGACACGTAGGCAATGCGCGTGTTAAAGGCGCCGGGGACGCCGGTGAACTGAAGGATGATTTCGTCGACGAACTTATGCGCGATGCGGCGAAAGTCCCGCACGCGGCCGGTATACCGCTTGCCGATCCGTTCCTTGTTCTGGAACACGTCGAAGAGCCTGAGCTCGACCGTGAGTTCGTCGCCTTGAACTGAAAATCCTCCCTTGACCAAGCCTTCGGCGCCGATGGTCGACCAGTTTCGAAAATCGAATGTACCCAAGGTAATGCCGCTGGTTTGCGGATTCTCAATATAAGCCGCTCGGTCCAAAACTTGAAACCAGCCGGACAATTCCAGGTCATGCACCATGGCGTCGGCGATGCCGGTGGACAAGCGCGCCGACTCTGCAGTGCTCGCTCCCAAATTTCTTAGCGGCGAAACAGCAACCGGGAATTTTCGCCCCCCTTGCCCGACAATTTCACCCGTAACCGCACCGCCGGCCCAGTCCGGCTGAAGCAGAAACAAGGTCCATGCTAGAAAAACCCCCTTGATCAACATCGCATTAAGCTCCCAAATCACTCGGTCGAAAGGTCACCTCAACCTCGGCAAAATCACCGCGATACTCTGGCGGCGGCGCCGGCAAAGGATTGGATTTTTTCAGCGCGCGCAGCACCGACTCGTCAAAGGACGGATCCCCGGACGGTTTGACGATCTTCAACCCGGCGATTTCACCGTTCTCTTTAACCCCGAAATGCACCACGACGCTCAAATTGCTGCGCTGCCCAGCCCACGCCCAATTTTCTTTGATCGTATGAAGCATGCGATTTCGGTAGATGATGAAGTCAATCCCCTTGACGACGCCGGGACCGCCGCGCCCCCCGGGGCCGATCGCCGCCGCGCCTTCGCCTTCTCCGGAACCGGCGCTAAACGCTTCCCTTTTAGACATGTTTTCTCCGCCAGCGGGTCGCGATTTCGCCCGCTCCACCGCGGAATGGAGCAAGCGCTCGCGCACGCTGTCGGCGGAAGCCGGCTGAACCGCGGCCACCTCTTCGGTCGCTTGCGTCGTCACCGGATCCGCCTTGGCCGGGACCGTCTTGGCCGGCTCCGCCTTGGGTTTTTCTTGCAGCGCAATTTTTTTCTCCTCCGGGGCGGGTTTTGCCTCTTTCTTCAACGGCTTGGGGTCAGGGACGGCAATTGCAGGCTTGGCCGCGGCAACCGGCGGCGCTGCTTTCGGCGCCGGGGTCAACTCGGTACCAAAATTAGCCCTGCCAATTCTTTCGCCGCCGACTAAATCGACGGTATAAGCCTGCTGAATCGGTTCTTTGCGGGACGGAAGAAAGGGCGCAAGAAACAGGGCCGCGATCAATGCCCCATGCAACACCAAGGAAAGTGTAAGCCATTTCGGCAGGGGCTCGCCGGCGCCTGAAACCGGCAACGGCCGCTCGCTCAAACTGATCGTCGGCGAAGGGGTCGATTGAGCCATAGATCGCGACTCCTAATCGGATGGGGGTCGAGTCACCATGCCGAGTCTTTCGATCCCGGCCTGCTTGATCGCCGCGATGATTTTCATCACCTCGCCGTAGCGCACATCTTGATCGGCACGCAAATAGACCTGCTTATCGGCCTGGAGTTTCTTTATTGCGGCTAGTTTTGCGCCGAGCTCCGCCGGCGTCATAGCGTTGTCATTCAAATAGACCTTGCCGTCCTTGGCCACGGATACCACAAGAAATTCTTCCGAGCCCGGAATAGCGCTACTCCTGGTTTGCGGCAAATTGACCTGCACTCCCTGTTGGATGATCGGTGCCGTGACCATAAAGATCACGAGCAACACCAACATCACGTCCACCAGCGGCGTCACGTTAATTTGCGAGATCGTAGTACTGTCGCGCTGCGACGAGGCATCCATGGCCATAAACACCTCAACCAAAAATTCCGGGCTGGGTTAGAACACACCGACGCTGATTCATCGGGAGCTGGCCGTCTCATTCGTCTTGATCAAGCGCTCCAACCGCCTTTCCTACGCTCGCCTCTTCATAACTCCGCAAGTATGGCGGCTCGGTTAATTATACTCTTATATTTTCCTACTTGAAGAAGTGACGCTCCGCGATGTTGAGAAATTCTTGGGAGAAGTTGTCCATCTCCACCGCCAGCACTTTGATCTGATGAACAAAATGATTATACGCGATCAACGCGGGAATCGCCGCCGCCAATCCGACCGCGGTGGCGACCAAAGCCTCGGCGATGCCGGGCGCAACCGCCTGAATACTGGAAGAATGGGTCACGCTCAGACCGCGAAATGCGTTCATGATGCCCCACACCGTGCCAAATAGACCGACAAATGGCGAGGAACTTGCCACGGTGGCGAGGAAAGAACTGTATTTTTCCAATTTTGTGATCTCGACGCTCGTCGCGCGCTTCATCGCGCGCGAAACATTGTCGGCGCCGGTCAATTCGGTAGTCAGAGTCTCGCCCGGCGAAGACTCCTTTTTCGAACGGGTAACCCGCACCAGCTCCTCATACCCCGAACGAAACACCTGGGCCACCGGGCTCGCGGTCAACTCGCGGCTGGCATCGTGGATCGATGATAAATTGCGGCGTTCCCAGAAAATTTCGATGAATTTTGTCGATTCGCTCTTGGCCCGCCGGATTTGACGATATTTCTGGGCGATGATGCCCCAACTCACCACCGAAAACAGGATGAGCAGGTAAAGCACCGACTGGACCACAGGACCCGCGCCGAGAACAAGCTCGATAATGCTGTGTTCCTGCGGCGCCGTCAGTCCATCTTGGACCAGTAATTGAAGCGGCCAGAGATATGACATTATGGGTGTTAGCGCAGCTCATTGAAAAAGTATTACAAGGTCTGTAATTAGTCAATTCATGAGGCAAATTTTGTCGCTTGGGCGCACGGAAATTAAGAGGGCGCGGCCATGATTCGTAAACTCGCCGAAGTAAATCTTCAGGGTAAAACCGTTTTTCTGCGCGTCGATTTTAACGTGCCCATCGATCAAGGCCGGATCGCTGAAACACACCGAATTGACAGCGCTCTGCCGACGGTCGAGCTTATCTTGAGGCAGGCAAACAAGGTCGTGATCGCCTCTCATCTCGGTCGCCCTGACGGGAAAACCGTCGCCAAATATAGCCTCGCACCCGTGCGGGGTTACCTCGAAGAGAAGCTCCGCCTCCCGGTAGTCATGGCGCCCGACTGCATCGGCGCCGCAGCCGAAAGTGTTGTACGGGACGAAAGGTACCGGGTGATTTTGCTGGAGAACCTGCGTTTTCACAAGGAGGAAGAAGCGAACGAAGCGACCTTTGCGCGCGCTTTGGCGGCGCATGCCGATGTCTATGTCAATGACGCGTTTGGCGCGGCGCATCGCGCCCACGCCTCGATCTCCGCCATGGCGGCGTTTTTTGCAACGAAAGCCGCCGGCCTGTTGCTGCAGAAAGAGCTGGATTATTTGACGCCGATCCTCACCAACCCGGCGAAACCTTTCGTCGCCATTCTCGGCGGTGCAAAAGTGTCCGATAAGATCGGCGTGATCAGAAATCTTTTGCCAAAGGTCAGCGCGCTGTTGATCGGCGGCGCCATGGCTTATACGTTTCTCAAAAGCCGCGGTTTGGAGGTAGGCCGGTCTCTGGTCGAGGAAAACAAATTGACTCTGGCCGCAACATTGATCCAAGAAGCGGCCGCCCACGGCGTGGAACTATTGCTGCCCATCGACCACATTACCGGCGACGCGGATAGGAAAAATCCTGCCGTGTGCGATGAACAAATCCCCCACCACCGCATGGGCCTTGATATCGGTCCGAACACCGCAAGCCGTTTCACCGAGGAAATTAAAAAAGCCAAGATGGTTCTGTGGAACGGACCCGTCGGGCTATTTGAAGTTCCGCCTTACGATCAAGGCGGCCGCGCTTTAGCCCAAACATTGGCGGATCATTTTCCCGAATTGACGAGTATCATCGCCGGCGGAGACACCGTCGCCGCCATAAACGCCGCAGGGGTGCAGGCCAGGATTACCCACCTTTCCACTGGCGGCGGCGCCACCCTCGAGTTTCTCGAAGGCAAAGAGCTGCCGGGCCTGAAGGCGTTGCAGGAAGCGTCATGAAAGTTCCACTGGTGGTCGGCAACTGGAAAATGCACGGTAATCTGGCGGAGTGCCGCGCGTTGGCTCGCGCCGTCGTTCGGGGCATTAAAAAAAGGCCCTGCCGCGCTACGGTAGTCCTGGCGCCTCCTTACACCGCCCTCACCGTGGTCGATCGGGCGATTCGCGGCAACCGAGTCAAATTGGCGGCGCAAAACTGCCACTGGCAGGAAAGAGGCGCATTCACGGGCGAACTCAGTCCGGGTATGCTTAGAGAGGTCGGTTGTGAGTTCGTCATATTGGGCCACTCCGAACGACGACATGTTTTCGGCGAGAGAGACGACGAAATCGCACGCAAAGTCGGCGCCGCCCTGGCGGCCGGCCTGCGCGCCATCCTATGCGTCGGTGAAACCCTTGAAGAACGCCGGCGCGGCGCGACGGCCGCGGTGATCGCCCGCCAGCTCCGTCGCGCGTTGAAGGGCATTGCCAAAGATGCTATAGAGGGAGTCGAAATTGCTTACGAGCCGGTTTGGGCCATAGGCACGGGACAGAACGCCGCGGCAAGTCAAGTGCATCAAGTTCATCGGCGCATCCGAAAAATTGTGACTGACTTGGTTGGTGCCGCAAAAGGCAGGCAAGTTCGGGTTTTGTACGGCGGCAGCGTCAAGCCTGAGAATATTGCGGAGCTGGCTGCGTTGGACGAAGTGGATGGAGTGCTCGTCGGCGGCGCAAGCTTGCAAGCGGAAACTTTTTTGCCCATTATCGGAGCATTTAACTGAGTATCTTGCATGGTCATTGCGGTCACTATCATTCACATCCTGGTCAGTATCGGATTGATTCTGGTCGTGCTGCTCCAGACCGGCAAAGGCGCTGAAGTCGGGGCAGTCTTCGGCGGGTCGAGCTCGACTATATTTGGCAGCAGCGGCGCCGGCAGTTTTTTGACGCGCCTGACCACCGGGATGGCTATTGTGTTCATGATCACATCCCTGACACTAGGTTATTTCGCGGGAAAAACCCCGACCGCGACGATTTTCGATCGACAGACCCCCGTGGAGGCGCCGCGCGGTCAACAGCCGCAGCCTGTCCCTGATCAGCAGCCAGGCGCACCGCCAGCGCCTTGAGCGCCGGATACCAATCCAGCAGCAAAATTGCGGGCGGTTAGCAAAAGCGAGGGTGGCGGAATCGGCAGACGCGCTAGTTTGAGGGGCTAGTGCCGGAAACGGCGTGCGGGTTCAAATCCCGCTCCTCGCACCAATCCGATTCGTTCTCCGATATATTCAACCTGCTCTCATCGACCGCTTGGCACAACTTCAAAACTCGACTTGCTGCCTCCTGCCGGTGGCCCACGGCCGCACCGTACCGAGGTTACAATCCTGTTACTCGCGGTCCTAATTTGGCAACAAAATCATTTGTCGGAGGCTATGCCATTTTTGTCATCATGAGTTCGCAAATGTCGAGTTTTGTCTGAAATCGCTCCACGCAAAGTTCCACAAAAAGACCGGAAAGTACCGCATTTGACTCATTTACGGGCCGCGTAGCCGATGGCATATCGCTTGCTCTATCCTGGTATCGATTAGGAGCATCAAAATCATGAAACGAACCGATAGCGCAATCAAACTATTGACCCTCGCCGAGGCCGCCAGTATTTTGAAAATCTCCAAGCGAACTCTCCACCGCATGATCCAAAATCGCCAGATCCCCGCTTTCAAAGTCGGCGGGCAGTGGCGAATTCTTGAAAGCCGTTTTCAGGAGTGGGTGCAAGAGGAGGAAAACATCACCCCCAAGGCAAGTTAAGCCGCCGAACCGGACTTTCGCACGCCCAAAGGACCCAACCGACCGAAAATTCCCATGCCGAACGATCGGCCTCAGATGGTGGCGTTTTCTCTCCCGGGACGCCAAAAACCCCCTGATGTTGACAAATACTTCAACCACTGCCCTGAAAGCTCTAAACAACCGCTTATCCCCAAGCTTCCAGACTTTGGATCTTGATCCTACCCCCCGAGCGGCGCGTTGAGCGCCGCGACCGTCCGCAAGACAGCCGCTGTGATTCTTCACCTGCGGCTCATCACCGCCAAAGCGCGGCAGAATCTCCCAGCTTGTTTTGAGTTTGTCAGCTCAGCGGGGGTTTTTCGAGTCCGGTTTGCTGAAACCATAGGATTGCCAACTTTTCAGAACCCGTTCTTGAATCTCCGGCGGCCACAAGTTCTCGAAAGTTGCTTTCACCGGAATGCTATCCTCAGGCCAATCCTTGGGCCAGGTGCAATCGAAGATCACCCCAGCCGCGTCACCGATGAGCCGCTCCCTGGGCGGCAAAAAGGGGAGCAACACGGGAAACCCGGGAATATGCGGCACCTGGTGAATATCGTTTACCGGATGGCACTTGGTTGTGATCGCGTGCAGCACCTCATCCATGTTGGTGGGATCCACGTCCGGCTCAACGATGACAATATAATAAGTAAACAGCCCGGGCTTGGTCGCCCAGACCGCATGGGCCACGCGGCGCGCAAAGTTGACAAAGGGAATTTCCGTGGACACGACGCACATATGGCCGACGCCGAAAGGCGGACAAAACACGTTCTTTACAGGCAAGCCGAGACGGCGCAGCTCGGCATAAATTTCCGCGCCCTTGATCAAGGCGGTCGCCGTTTGACCCTCATGCACCGGCATGCCCATGTTGGAAAACGGCAAGATCGGATCATTGCGATAGGTGATCGCCTTGATTTTGAGAATTGGTTTGGGCGACGACTTCCCCGCCTCGTAGCCCATGTACTCGCCGAATGGCCCTTCGACTCTGCGCTCGTGCGGCAGCACTTCGCCTTCGATGACGATCTCCGCCGAGGCCGGCACCTCCAAATCTACCGTTTCGCATTTAATCAACGGGATCGGCGCGTTCTGCAACGCCCCGGCAACATCGACTTCGTTCACGTAAGGCGGCAGCATCACACAACTGACCAGCGGAATAACCGGCTGGCCGCCGATTGCGACGGCCACCGGCATCGGCTTATTCATGGCTTCGTATTTTTGATACATCTGGCCAATATGCTGCTGCATCGGAAACAGACAGCCGAGAGTGTCGCGGTCGTGAACCATCAAGCGGTACATGCCCCAGTTCACCCACGAACTGTCGGGGTCTTTGGTAATTACCGTGTGCCAGGTACCGATGTAGCGCCCGCCGTCGCCCCCGTGGATCAGCGGAATAGGAAATTTTAGCACGTCCACAGCGTCGCCGATGTCGATGTTCTCCTTACAAGGGCCTGACTTCACGCTTACCGGCGGAATCGGTTTTTGCTTGCGCTCAAGATAGGCGGCCATGATCTCCTTCGCCGTCGATGTCGGCGCCATGTGCATGGCCAAGGCGGTGCGCGCGAACAGGCCATGCCCCGGATGCTTGCTGGTCCCGAGCGGGCCGCCCAACGCGCGAAAGCCTTTGGGGTAACCTTTAACGTTCTCGAACAGTGCAGCAGGCGCGCCGAGATCGTAAACCCGCCGGGTGATCGCCCCCATTTCCAAATTCCAATCAACTTCGCTCTGGATTCGCTGCACTTCTTGATATTCGTCGAGTATTTCGAGGTAATCTCTCAAATCGTCGATTTCCATGAATGATCTCCTTGTCGGCACCGCGGGAAAGCTAGCGGCGCCGGTTCACGATCCATCGCGACCAATCGTTAATGTGTTAAATAATTTATACCAGAGTTGCCGACGGTAACGCAAAACCGCTGGCCGCAGGCTCCCAACTATGCTTCTGGACTGAGAATCTACTAGACAAGACCGGGAAAAGTGATTTATACTCGGGCCTTATTTGGAAGGGAGAAATCATGGCAGAAACAAACCGACCCAGCGGCCTGCCGGCGGATGTCGGGGCTTATCTCGGACCCGGCACGAAGATCAATGGAAAACTGCACTTCGATGGCCAAGCCACCATAGACGGCGAAGTGGAAGGCGAAATTATCGCCCAAGCCCATGTAACCGTCGGCGCGCAAGCCGTCGTCAAAGGCAAGATGACCGCCGCCTCAATTCTGGTTCAGGGCAAAGTGATGGCCGATGTCGTGGCCGAGAAAAAACTCGAAGTTCAACCGCCGGGATCGGTTGTCGGCGATGTCACTACGCAGAGCCTAGTGATCGGCGACGGCGCGGTACTCGAAGGCCATGTGTCGATGAAAAAGAACGAAGGCCGAGTGCTGCCGTTGCGCCAGGAAACAAAAAAAGAAGGCGCCTCCTCGGCCCCTTAATCAGCGAACAGCGAAACTATTTTCCTTTCCTTAGCGCGCACCAAGCCGCGGGCGGTGATACGTAACGCGGGCAGCGTGACAAACGGTAAAAACATTAATGCAAAAAGGGGCTTATCGAAAGAGGAGCCCAGTTGTTTTAACCGCCCCTGAATCGCTCTGAGTTTCCGCCCTGCGTCCCGCCAGGGATAAAGCGAAAAGATACCCCCGACGGGGAAATCCAACAGTTCCAGGACCTCGCCGTGATCGACAACCGCGATGCCCCCGCCCGTCTCCAACAACGCGTTCGCGCAAATCGCCATGTCGGCGTCGTCGCAACCCGCGATCAAAAGGGTATTTTCATCGAGATTAGCCGTCAAACCGATGGCGCCCGCACGGGCGCCGAAACCTTTGACAAAGCCGAAGGCCATCTGCTTCGAATCGCGGCGCCGATCGAACATAGCCACCTTTAAAAGGCCGCCATCCGGGTCGGCTTGGACAAAATTCGAGCGGGCATCGAAATGAACAATGATTTCCTTGGTAATGGTCTGATTAAGCAGTTCCATCACCCGGACTTTCGGCGCCGCGCCGGGCGCGACAATCCGAAAGGTTTCGGCCGAGATCGTCCGTGCGACGCACAGCGAATGCATCATCTCCGCGGGCAGAGCCGGTGGCTCTCCCTTGAAATCCGATTGCCCTGCCTGGGCAACGATCTTGCCGCCAACCAATACTTCGCGGACGTGACAATTCTTGAGGTCGTCGATCAAGGCAAAATCGGCGAAACGGCCCGGGGCAATGCCTCCGATCTCGTGTTCTACTCCCGAATAGATCGCCGGATTCAGCGTCACGGATTGAATGGCTTGCAAAGGCGACACACCCAACGATATCGCACGACGCACCACGTGATCCATGTGGCCGCGCTCTTCGACATCGTCCGGCGACATGCTGTCCGTCACCAGGATCAGGCGCTGCATGCTAACGCCCGCTTCGATCAGCGCCGGCAGAGTCGCCTCGAGATCCTGCCTTAAGGAGCCCTCTCGCAGCATCGTCCAGTAGCCCAGACGCAGCCGTTCCAGCGCGTCCTCGAATCGGATCGGTTCGTGGCAGGAAGAAATCCCCGCTGCGCTCACGGCGCACAGCTTTTGGTCGCGCGCGCCGGCCGTATGCCCGTGGATGATCCGGCCGCTTCGACGCGCCAGCATGATACGTTCGAGAATCTCATCGTCGCACTGGAGCAAGCGCAGCCACGATACAACTTCGCCCAGGCCTAGGACTCTCGGGTCTGCTAATGCCTCGGCGATCTCGGCATCGCTAAACGTTGCCGTAGAACACAGCAGCGGATCCTGCGGCGCCACCATCGAGACCATGGTGTATACCCGCAGCGGATGGCGCTCCACCTCGTCCAAAAACGCCTTCAAGCCGCGATAGCCAAAAACGGTGGACATCTCGTCGCAGGACGCCATTAAGGCCGTGGTCCCGTGCGGCACAAACGATTGCAGATTTTCGAAAGGCCGGGCGTAGTGGCCGATATGGGTGTGGCCGTCGATAAAACCGGGGGCAATGTGGCATCCTGACGCGTCGAGAATCTCGCTTGCGCGGCCCCGGCAATGTCCGGCGCTCGAGCCGACGTAGCAAATCCTGCCGTCGAGCACGGCGATTTCCATGGCTTCGAGGATTTCACCGGAATAGACATTGACCAATTTCCCGCCGGTGATGATCAAATCCGCTTTCAACTGGCCCTGGGCGCCGCGCACGAGCTTGGAAAGATCTTGCTTGCTGGGAACCATGACGAGTTTTGTAACATGAAGAAAATGGCGTTGCCAAAGCTATAGAACACCGGCGTGCGGGAGACTCCCGGCCCATAGTCCGAGAAACCTCTCGGCCGAACTGGCAACCCCTGCGCGCGATCTATATATTGGCATAGTGGCGAGAAAAAGGCCGAACCGATGATGCTCACAAAGCTGCCCAGAGCGCTGGCGGTCGCGATCATCATGCTCGCATGCGTCGGTTGCGATCAAGCGACCAAGTTGGTCGCCAAGGAACACTTAAGGCCCGGCGAGATCATTTCCTTCGCCGGCGACACTTTCCGCTTGCAGTACGCGGAAAACACCGGCGCGTTTTTGGGCTTGGGGTCGTCATTGCCCGAGCGCTGGCGGCATTTGATTTTTACGGTTTTGGTCGGCTTCTTCCTGCTGGGGTTGATGTTCTATGTTTTGTTGAGCCGGGAATTATTGATTGCCCAAGTCCTCTACCTTACCCTGGTCCTCGGCGGCGGCACCAGCAATCTGCTCGACCGCATCGTCTATGACGGCCGTGTCATCGATTTTTTGAACGTCGGCATCGGCCCCATCCGCACCGGGATATTCAATGTTGCCGACATGGCGATAACCGCCGGAGCGCTTCTCTTGGCGGTTGAAAGTTTTAGAAAGACGCCGCGGAGGTCGGCCGGCAGCTAGACGGCGAGCGCCGATTTTGCAGCCGCTTCAGCCTGAGGAACGAATTTAGGAGCGAAACCATGCCTTGGATTCACTTAATGGTCGCCGGTGCGTTCGAAATATTTTGGGCTATCAGCCTCAAATACACCGACGGCTTTTCCAAACTGTGGCCAAGCTTGTTGACCGCTATCGGCATGATCGCGAGTTTATATTTTCTCGCCCAGGCCCTCAAAACCATTCCCGTGGGCACGGGGTACGGCGTATGGACCGGGATCGGCGCCGCCGGCACGGCAATCCTCGGCATTGTGCTGTTTTCCGAATCGGCGGCATGGCCGAGGATTGCCTGCATCGCGCTCATCATCGCCGGCATCGTGGGCCTGAAATTAACCTCGAACTAGTCCTGCGCTCCACGGTCAAATTTGACATTTGCGATTCGAACCCCGTATGTTTTATCGAAAGGAAGCCCTTATGATCATCGATTGCCATGCCCATTTGATGCCTCAGAGCTGGTTCCATCCGCAGTCGCCCAAGTCGATTTTCGATCTCGACGCCCTGTTCAACCAGCAGGATCAGTCGGGCGTCGATCTCACGGTCTTCGGCAACAACTGGATCCGCTCGCCCGACGGCGCCGATCCGTTGAGAGTCGTTCAGGAATTCAACGAACACGCGGCCGAGTTGACGGCCAAACATCCCAAGCGCCTGCTCGGCCTCGCCTGTTCCGTGCCCTTCGAAGACGGCGCAATCCTCAAAGAAACGGAGCGGGCGATCAAAGACTACAAGCTCAAAGGCATCATGATTAACTCGAGCGTCAACGGCGAGTATCTGGAATCGCCGCGGGCTCATCCGTTCTTTCAACTGGTGAGCGATCTCGACGTGCCGCTTTTCGTCCACCCGCCCAAGTTCACCATTGGCAACGAGAAGATGGAAATGTTCCGCCTGCCGGAGATGCTCGGCCGGCCGTTCGACACCACCCTGTCGCTGACCCGCTTCATTTTTACCGGCGGTTTCGAGCGTTTTCCCAAACTGAAAATCGTCTGCGCCCACGTCGGCGGTGCCTTGCCCATGCTGCCGGGCCGCTACGGATTCGGCTATGAACTGCGAGAAGACTCGAGCTTCGGTCCATGGGAACCCGACGCGATGCCGCGGCCGCCGGCGAGCTACATAAAGCAGCTCTATTTCGATACGGTCTGCTATCATCCGCCGGCGGTGCAGTGCGCCATCGACACCGTCGGCGTCGATCATGTCGTCTTCGGGAGCGATTCGCCGCCGGTGCCGATTCCGCTGGTGCGCGCGGTCGACACGGTGAATCAATTGAAAATGTCCCAAGAGGACAAGCAGAAAATTTTCGGCGGCAACGCGGCGAAGCTTTTGGGCTTGGCGGGATGAATCAGTGCCGCCGCACGGGTTGATGCAACCAACTCAAGGTCGTACGTATCTAAGCAGCTCGAAAGGAAAGTAAGCTCATGGCGAGACAACTGGGCCCCGGCGACCCGTTTCCGGCCTATACGGTGTCCACCGTCGACGGCCGTGCTTTTAACATGCCCGCCGATATTCAGGGCGAATATGCCGTCGTCATCTACTACCGCGGCATCTGGTGACCCTACTGCGTTCGGCAGTTAGCCGATTTTCAAGCGCATATCGAGGAATTCAAGCAAGAGAACAGCGAGATCATCGCGCATTCCGTCGATCCCCTGGAAAAGGCCAAAGAGATGGTCGAACGCAGCGGTGCGACTTTTACCATCGGTTACGGGCTAAAGGTCCCGGACGATGCCGACAGGGTCGGCGCCTATTGGGAGGAACGGCGCGGCATCATCCACGCGACTAATTTTACGCTCGGGCCGGATCGAAGGATTCTCCAGGCCTGTTTTGCCACCGGCCCCATCGGCCGGATCGCCGCGGTCGATGCGCTCAGCTCGATTAGAGGCACGAAACGAAGGAAGGCCTCGGGGGCTGCCTAATCACACCGGGTCAAAATCCTTCTCCGACAACTTCGGCAATGATCCGTAGCGCCGCCTGGATATCCGCTCGATCCACGTCGAGGTGAGTCACCAGGCGCACCCGGCGCTCGTCCACTGAACCTGCAAGCAGCTTGCGCTCAGCCAACCGCTTTATGAATTTGCTGCAGTCGAGCCGGGCCTCTCCAATGTCGAAAATGACGATATTGGTCTGAACTTTCTCCGGCTGAATCTTGATGCCCGGAATACGCGCCAAGCCTTGAGCCAGAATTTGTGCGTTCTGGTGATCGACGTTGAGACGCATCGGCCCGTCTTCCAACGCCACCAGCGCCGCTGCCGCCAGCACGCCGGCCTGGCGCATGCCGCCGCCGAGCATCTTGCGAATCACGCGGCAGCGCTCGATCAGATCCTCCGAGCCGACGATCATCGAGCCCACGGGCGCACCGAGCCCCTTGCTGAAGCAAAATTGTACGGAGTCGAATTTTTTCGTCATCTCGGTGACGTTCTCGTCGAGATAAACCGCCGCGTTAAATATGCGCGCGCCGTCGAGGTGAACTCTCAGACCGGCTGCATGCGCCTCATCGCAGATTTTATGCGCCAAAGGCGTCGGATAAACGGTGCCGCCGGCCATGTTATGCGTGTTTTCGAGCGCGATCAGCGCCGTTTGCGGCCGGTGATAAACCTTTTCTCGAATAGCCGGCGCAATCCGCTCCCAGGACAAGATTCCATCTTGGGCGGAAATAACTCGCGGCAAAACCCCGCCAAGTGCGGCCATGGACGCCATCTCGTAGTTGTAGATATGGCCCGCCGCCTCGCAGATCACCTCCTGCCCGCGCACCGCCTGCGCCATGATGCAAGCCAAGTTGCCCATACTCCCCGAAGGCACGAACAATCCGGCTTCCTTGCCGAACACCTCGGCGGCGCGCTCTTGCAATCGATTGACTGTCGGATCCTCAAGGTAAACATCATCGCCGACTTCCGCCGCCGCCATCGCTCGCCGCATGGCCGGCGACGGCTTGGTCACCGTGTCGCTGCGCAGGTCGATAATTTTTTCGCTCATTGGGTCAACCGTGTAACTTCAACCCATACTGTCATTTCGTGGAGCGCGAGCGACGCGGGGTCTTGCGCCTGTGCGGGACGCAAGGGGAAAAGATTCTCCCTGCGGACGAAATGACATTTCGATAGATCCCGGCAAACGGCGGCGGCGCCGTCCTTGAACCTTGAACGTTTATTCCAACCGCCCCTCGATCTCCCGAATCGTTTCCGCCGCCAGCGACGGCCTGACAAAGGCATTGTAAATGCAATCGTTCTGCAGCCACATGATATCCGCCCGTTGCTTGACCGCTTCGCGCATCTCCTGTTGCAGTTTCTCCTCCATGCAGTGTTTCTTGATCACGTCGATAACCATATTGCCGTGGCCCTCGTCGTGGTACTCGTGGGCGCGGAAAAAGTCCAGGCAGGCCGCGGGAATCCAAGGATAAAATTTCTCCAGGGCTTCCCGCTCTTCTTTCATGCGCTTGGGGCCGCCGCCTTCGAACACCAGTCCGGTGCCGATGGCCACAGCCCAGTGGCTTTGCTGCACCAACGAAATATACATCTCCAGTGCCGCGCGGATCCCCGGCAGCGGCTCGTAATTCAAGATCTCGTCGCGGCCGATCCCGATCCCCTCGGCGAATTGCACCCACAGATCGCGGTGGCTCGGATACTTCCCGCCAAACAGGTCCTCGCCCTCTTCTTCGACCATGTTTTCCAAAAGCAGGCGGCGCAGCTCCGGGATCGGGCACTTCTGATAGCGTATACCGAAGAAGCGGTGAATATTGCGAAACTCGTGAAACTGGTTCATCGCCCACCCTTGGAGTTGTTCCTTCGTCAACCTGCCGCTGAGCAAAAGCTGGCGCAAGGGATGAGGCCGAGGATGGCGCTGGCGCAAGGCGTATTGCAGATCGGCGATCAGTTCTTCGGGTCCGAGCAATCCAGCCATATTTCCTCCCGCGAGAGCCGCTCCAATGCGGCCGGTTGAATTCGGCGCCATCATAGCCAAGTAGCCGGAGCTTCGCCAGTACGGATTCATGTTGTATTTTCTTTACTCCTTTAATACCATGGCGCCGTGGTTTCGCTCTCGCTACGCAGGCTTACGAAGAAATTCGGCGCCGTGGTTGCCGTCGATCAAGCCGATCTGGACGTCAACCGGGGCGAGTTTATGGTCATCGTCGGTGAAAGCGGCTGCGGCAAAACCACGATGCTCCGGCTCATTGCCGGTCTGGAACAGCCCGACAGCGGCATGATTTTCATCGGCGGGGCTCCGGTCAACGACGTCCCCGTCGGCCGGCGCGGCGTTCAAATGATCTTTCAAAACTACGCCCTCTGGCCGCACATGCGGGTGTTTGATTCAAATCGCTATTCCAATCTGTCGCTTCCCTTGAAAGTGCGGCAATGGAGCGGCGAAAAAATCAGGGGATTCTTGCGGCCGCTGGCCTGGAAAATCGGCATCGACGAAAGCCACTTCAACCGTAAACCCACCGAGCTTTCCGGCGGGCAGCAGCAGCGCGTCGCTCTGGGACGCGCCATGGTCACCTCGCCCACCGTCATGTTGATGGACGAACCGCTGAGCAATATCGACCCGCCCAATCGGCTCAAGATGCGCCAGGAGATCATGGCGTTTCACAAAGAGCATCGCCTGACAACCCTCTATGTAACCCACAACCTGGCCGACGGCATCGCGCTCGCGGATCGTATCGGGGTCATGCGCCAGGGTCGCTTCGAACAGTCCGACACTGCGGAAAATCTAATGCGCCATCCGGCGTCGCAATATGTCGCCGACTTTTTCCGCGCCGAACAGTTCGGGCGCCGACTCGGCGCCCCCTAGAGAACCATGTTGGCGGTCCTCGTCGCCCTTATGATGGTTATCACCCTCGCGCTGGGCGGATCGGCCCATGCGTCCTGCCGCGAGCTGGATGTCGCCCGCGGCGGGTGGCCCCGGCCCGCCCACGCCGCTGAGCCGGACGCCACCATCGAATTCTACGGCCACAATTTTTTCCAGATCACATCGAACAAAGGCACCAAAATTCTCACCGACCCGATGTCGCCGGGCTTCTACCCGACGCCCGAAGTCACTCCCCACGTCATCACCGTGGGCCGGGAACACCCCAATCACAACTACGTAGGCATCGCGCGAAACAGCCCGTTGATCTTGCGCGGCCTTGGCAAGTTCGGCGCCGAATGGAACAAAATCAGCACCACGGTGCGCGATGTGCTGATCTATACCGTGCCGATTTACCAGCAACAGTTCGGCAACCCGCTGAAAGGCGCGGCATTCGTTTTCGATCTGGGCACTCTCTGTATCGCCCATCTCGGCGATCTGAGCCACAAACTGACAGAAGAACAGATCAAAGCGTTCGGCAAGGTGGACATCGCGCTGATCCCCATCGGCGGATCGTTCACCATGCCGCCGGACACCGCGCGCGCAGTGCTGCAGCAGCTCAAACCGAAGATCGCGATACCCATGCACTACCGGGAAAATACCTACCTGCTGGACCTGTTCGTCAAAGACCTGCCGCACAAGTACTTAAACACTCATGTCATGACCTTCAGCAAAAAGGTCCTGCCGACGGCGACGCAGATCCTGGTTTTCACACCATGGATGATGCGCCACTACCGCTGAGCAAGTCGGGCAAATCGCTCGCAGGAGCCCACCACAGAACTCCCGCGGCGAGGCCAGAAGAACACTCACCGTAGAGTCGCTGCGGTCATAGAGTAAAGGGTAATGGATTCCGGAATCCTTCGTGTCCTTCGGGCCTTCGTGGGGAATCCTGCTTTTTCCTTTGCTTGCCGCTGTGCCGCACCAGGCTCGTTGTGGTTCAACAGTATTCGGCTAAATCTTAAATGCTTCGACCGTCTCGCGCGCGAAGAGTTCGCCGAGATTCAACCGCTGTTTAATCAACCCCTGTTCCAGCATATAACCATGAAGAGTTTCTAAATTCCGCCGATTGGGCTCCAAACCATAGGGCCAATAGTCCGCGCTCATGAGATCCCGCGTATCCTCGTACTCTGCCGAAGTCCACGGCAAACTAACGCGCAGGATGTTGGTGTCGTAAAGCTCGCGCATGCAGATCTCTTTGGCTTCGCCGAACGCCTTAAAAAGGGTCTGCGCCACCCACGGCTCCTTTTCGTAAATCGCCCGCTTGATAACGATCACGTGCATGATCGGAAACAGGGCGGTCTTCTTGAAGTATTCCATCTCCACCCGCCGGTAATCGGGAAACAGCCGCTTCACATTCGGCGAGCCCTGAAGAAAACAGGTCGGCATGCGCGGCGACATCATGGCCGCGACTTCGCCGCTTTCGATCATGGCGTTGAGTGTCGTATCCGGCCGGCTTTCCAGCTTCACGCCCGCGGGCATCTCAAAATCGACGCGATCTTTCCTGCCGGGATGCTCCTCCCCCGCCTGCACCCAGTGAATTTCGCCCGGGGCCACGCCGTATTCATGCTCGAACATGCCGCGCAGCCATACCGCCGCGGTCATCGAATACTCGGGCACGCCCATGCGTTTGCCGCGCAGGTCCTCGATGCGCCTTACACCGGAGTCCGTGTTCACGAAAATGCAGCGATGCCTAAAGGTGCGCGACGGAAACACCGGGATGGCGATAAAAGGCCGACGGCCGCGCGAAGCGGCGGTTAAAAACGCGCCCATCGACAACTCCGAGACGTCGAACTCTTCATACTTCATCATGCGCCAGAAGATTTCTTCCACGGACATGACCATGTAATTAAGCTCGAGGCCCTCCGGTTTGACGATCCCGTCTTTGATCGGGCGGGTGCGGTCGTAGTCCTCGCACGCCAGCGTCAGATGAAGCTTCTTCATTTCTTGCTCTTCCTTGCCATTGATTTCTCTTGGCGCGCCTTGGCGACCAGCTTGACGAATTGCTGCATTTCCTTGACGAAGCGTTTCTTGCCTTGCTCAGCCAGCAGATTGCCCAGATAAGCACTGCCGAGACAAATGCCGGTCACTCCCAACTTCACGTACTCCATCACGTTTCTCAAATTGACGCCCCCAGAGACCATGAAGCGCGCCTCGGGAAAAGGCCCCTGCATTTGTCGGATGAAATACGGCCCGCCGGCCAGATCGGCGGGAAATATTTTGATAAGGTCGGCATGGGCGCGCTGCGCCGCGATGATCTCGGTGGGCGTCGCCGCAGCGGGAAAACAGGCAATGTTCGCCGTATGACACAGGCTAATCAAGTTCAGCTCCAGCGACGGCGAAACGACGAACTCGGCGCCCGCGCCGATGGCGCGCTCGGCCTGCTGCGGCGCCAGCACCGTGCCGGCGCCGATGTGGATATTCCTCAGTTTTGCAAGCTCCTGAATAACATCCAGCGCGCCGGGCACACTGAAGGTAATTTCGACAAATTTAATTCCACCGGCGGCGGCGGCACTTGCCAGTTCAAGCGCGTCGTCCGGTGTCTTGGAACGTACCACTGCGACGAGTCTGCTCGCATGTAATTCAACAACGAGGTTGGTTCGGTGCATCTCTACGTTAATGAGTTTTCGTTTTGTTACGACCTTTTAGCTTTGCGGTCATTTCGAGTCGCAGCCGAGAAATCCTTCCGGAAGGATCTCTCACTTTGTTCGAGATGACAATCAAGCAGACTCAGGGTGCGACAGATCAAGATTGAAATTTCGTCTAACTCAAACTCAACCCGCCGTCGACGAGCAGCGTCTGCCCGGTGACAAAGTCGCCGCCGGTGAGGAGTCCAAGAATCGCTCCCGCGATGTCTTCCGGTGTGGCGATGCGTTGAAGCGGATAACCATCCGAGGCCTTGGCGATGACGTTCTGATACTCGGCGCCGAAATGTTGGCTCATCCACGGCGTATCGGTAAACGCCGGCGCCACGCAGTTCACCCGCACCTCGGGGGCCATCGCCACGGCCAGACCCCGCGTCATGTAGATCAGCGCCGCTTTTGCCGTGCCGTAAGCGAGAGACGACATGGTGGACGGCGCGAGAACGCCGGAAATCGATGAGACGTTGATAATCATTCCACGTTTCGCTTTTAAAAGCCTTGCCGCCGCCCTAGCGCAGCGAAAAGCGCCTTTGACGTTGACGTCGAGTATCTCATCCCATATTTCTTCGGTCAGTCCATCGAGGTCCGAGAGTTTAACCCAATGGGTGACTCCCGCGTTGTTGACCATGATATCGAGACGTCCAAAGTGATCCTCGATACTCTTCAGCATCGCGCGCACTTGATCGTCGCTCCGGATGTTGGCTTGAACCGCCATCGCTTTTACGCCCGCGCGCGCGATCTCGCCTGCGAGATCTTCCGCCTCGATGCCGGATTTGCGGTAGTTGATCGCCACGCCGCTGATCCCGGCCTTGGCCAGACCGCGCACCAACGCGCCGCCGATGCCGCCGGCCCCACCGGTGACCAGCGCTACTCTGCCTTGAAGCTCCATGCGCTCACTCCGCTCGCCATTATGGGTTGCAAATTTCAGGCTCCAGTCTTCCTGGTGGAATTTGTAATCTGAATTTTGCAATACTCCTACCGTCCGCTGCGAAGTTCATCCGTTCTGCCTGGATCAACGACCCAGCTCTCCGGCAGCTTGACCAAATCATCAACTTTACCGGTATAACACACCGCGACGCCGTACTTTCTTTGCGCCTCCTGGGGCGTGATATAGCCTTCGACGACATCCCAACGGACTCTTTCGACTTCGCGTTTGAGGGGATCGCCGTAACCGCCGCCGCCCGGCAAATCGACGTGCACCACATCGCCCGCTTTGAGATCCATCAACGCTTTGGCGTGGAGCCTTGGCCCGTTTTCCAGACTCACCGAGCCCGTCGCTCCGGCTTGGCCGCCGAGCAAGCCCGGCGCGGCATACTCGGTGCGATCAGCGATCGAGCTTACGCTCCATTTGCCCTCGCCGCGCCGCGCAAATTCCGTCAACTGGCCGAGCCCCCCGCGCCAGGTTCCCGCCCCGCCGGAATCGGGCCTGAGCTGGCGCCGCTTCAAAACTACCGGCGACAGGCTCTCGATCACCTCTGCCGGTACGCCCGCCACCCCGCTCGGGAAACCAACCGCATTCAAGCCGTCTTTCGTCGGGCGCGCGCCGGTGCCGCCGACTTGAAAAACCGTCAACGTAAACGGCGGATCCTGCCCGCGCCAGACACTCAGCCAGATCGGATCCGAACCCGGCGCCATCAGCCGCCCCGGCATGGCGCCGGACATCGCGGCGAAGATCGCGCTCGGGATGAAGTGGCCGATTACCTGGCGGCTCGCCACCGGCGCCGGATCGAGAGCGTTGAGAATGCTTCCCGGCGGCGCGCTCACGTGCACCGGACGAAAGCTGCCTTCATTGTGCGGCACGTCGGGGCAGATCGCCGCTTTGATCGCAAAGCTCGCGTAGGCGTGGGTGTAGTTGAGCACGACGTTGATGCCGCGGCCGCTCTGGGGCGAAGAGCCGGCGAAGTCAATAAAAATCTCGTCGCCGGCGACTTTCACCGCGCAGCGCACGACAATCGGCTCTTCAAAACCGTCGCTCCAGGTTTCATTATGCCACTCCCCGCCGGGGAGATTGCGAATCTCGGCGCGTACCGCGGCTTCCGAACGGTGGATGATCTCTTCGGAAACCGCATCGATGGATTCAAGGCCGAACTCATCCATCATTTCTAACAGCGCCCGCCCACCGGCGTCGTTGCAGGCGGTCTGGGCGTAGAAATCGCCGACGACTTCATCGGGTTGGCGCACGTTGGTGCGCACGATCTGCATGAGAATCTTGTTCGGCTCGCCGCCGTCGAACAGCTTCATGATCGGAATGCGCAAGCCTTCTTCGAAAACCTCGCGCGCTTCGGCGGAGAGAATCCGCCCGCCGATGTCGGCACTGTGGCAGGTGTTGGCGAATAGCGCGACCATTCTTCCGCGGCGAAAAATCGGCGTGGTGATGGTGATATCGTTGATCTGCCCGGCCGTCTGCCAGGGATCGTTGGTGATCAGAACATCTCCCGGTGCCAGCTTGTCCGGCGGAAACGCCGCGAGAAAATGTTTCATCGACGTGGCCATGGCGTTGATATGCCCCGGCGTACCGCTGAGCGATTGGGCGACCATCCGCCCTTTTGTGTCGAACAGACCGCAGGCAAGATCCTGGCTCTCGCGCACGATGGTGCTGAAGGCCGTGCGGATCAAAGCGTCCTGCTGCTCGTTTGCCACGGACAAGAAACGGTTCCAGATCACCTCCAAAGTCACGGGATCTATCGCTTTATTTTCCATTGCCCAACTCCGTGATGATGTTCAAGTTCTGATCCATCTGGGCGCGGCAATAAAGACCGATGATCAAGGTCGACTCGCGCTCTTCGACGATGGCCGGGCCGGCGAACTTCACCCCCGGTTCGAGCGCGTAGCGGTCATAGATCGCGGTCTCCACATAACCGCCCTGTTCAGGGAAATAAGCCGGGCGCGACCCCTTGCGCGCAGCTTCGCCTTTTTCTGTTCCGTTACGAGGAATCTTCAGAGTCGTCTCCGGGCGCGGCCCGCTCGCCACCACGCGCCAATTGATCACCTCCAGCGGCACATCCGGCCCCTTGCGGCCGTAGAGCGCCCGGTAAGCTCCTTCGAATGCCGCCGCGATGCGCGGTCGGTGCGCCGCTCTCAGAGCGCCGTCGGGCAGCGCAACAGAGACTTCATGTCCTTGTCCGACGTAGCGCATGTCGGCGGTGCGCTGATAGCTCACTAGACGCGCGTCTAATCCCGAGCTCTCTAATATTTTCCGTCCCTCCGCGGCCATCTCGTCGAGCAGACCGTTGGCAAAATCCCAGTCCAGCTCATCCAACCTGCTGTAGGCGCTGCGCACGAAATCGAAGGCCAGCGGTGCCGCGAGGAGACCGAAGGTCGAGCCCACCCCGGCGCCAAAAGGCGATATCAAAGCCGGCAAGCGAAGTATCTCGGCAACGCGATAACCGTGCACCGGTCCCGCGCCGCCGAAGGCATA
Organism: uncultured Syntrophobacter sp.; assembly: GCA_964539925.1. Taxonomy (GTDB): domain Bacteria; phylum Desulfobacterota; class Binatia; order UBA9968; family UBA9968; genus DP-20. The sequence goes on from CAZILB010000004.1 coordinate 52,686, forward strand.
CATCGGCATGCGCCGGGGGTCCTTGCCGCGCTCGCCGAGATGGGCACGGGCCGCGTTGGCCATGTTCTCGTTAACGATCTGATGAATACCCCAAGCCACCTGCTCGGGAGTCAGGCCGAGCTTTTCTCCCAAGCGACCGAGCGCCTTGCGCGCGCCGTCGAGATCCAACTCCATTTGGCCGCCGAGAAAATAGTTTGCGTCGAGATAGCCGAGCACGAGATCGGCATCGGTAACCGTCGGCTCGGTGCCACCTTGCCGATAGCAGACCGGCCCCGGATCGGCGCCCGAGCTTTCCGGTCCGACTTTGAGCAGTCCGAGGGAGTCGACCCGCGCGATGCTGCCGCCGCCAGCGCCGATCTCAATCATATCGATGACCGGAATTCTGACCGGCAATCCGCTGCCCTTGCGAAAGCGATAGACACGATCGACTTCAAACTCATGGGTCTTGAGCGGTTGTCCGTCCTCGATGACGCAAAGTTTCGCCGTGGTGCCGCCCATATCGAAGGAAAGCAAATCTCGATGGCCGCAGAGCATGCCGGCCTGGGCCGCGGCGAGCGCCCCCGCGGCCGGTCCCGATTCGAGCAGGCGCACCGGAAAACGGGCCGCCGTTTCACGCGTGGCGATGCCGCCGCTCGAGAGCATAACGAAGAAGCTGCCGGCGAAACCGATCTTATCGAGCCGTGCTTGCAGTTGCGTGAGATAATCCGACACTCGCTCTTGAACGTACACGTTGGCCAGCGTCGTGCTGGTGCGCTGGAACTCGCGGATTTCAGCGACGACCTCGGAGCTGAGCGAAACGCGAATTTCTGGGGCCATTTCGGCGATGATCGCCGCTGTGCGCTGCTCGTGCACCGGATTGCGAAAGCTATTCAGATAGCAAACGCCAATCGCCTTGATTCCATTGTCACGCAGCTCGGCGACCAGCCGCCGCAGGAAGGATTCGTCCAGCGCCTGAAGCACGCTGCCGTCGGCGGCCATACGCTCGGGCACATCGAAGCGCAGATGGCGCGGCACCAGCGGTTTCGGAAGCTCCAGATTAAGGTCGTAAAGCTCGTAGCGATGCTCGCGGCCGATCTCGACGGCGTCGCGAAAGCCTGAAGTCGTAAGCAGCGCCGTGGGCGCGCCCTTGCGCTCGATCAGCGCATTGGTGACCAGCGTCGTGCCATGGATCAATGTGCCGCGCTCCCCGTCCTCGACTCGGCCGTTGTCGAACACGGGACGCAAAGCATTCTCCACCGCCAGGCTCGGATCCGCCGGGGTGGTCAGAGTCTTGCCGATCACGGCGCTGCCGTCCTCGCCGACCAAGAGCATGTCGGTGAACGTTCCCCCGATATCGATGCCGACGCGGTACATGACGCAGTCAGTTCAACGGTTCAAAGTTCCAGGTTCAAGGTTCCCCAACTCCCGTCGCACGATCCGAATCAAGACCTTGAACTGTTGAACCTTGAACAAATTTCTACTGAGCAAACAGATCGAGCAATCGCTGCGTTTGATGCGCGGCCGCGGGCCGGAGCAGCGGCACCTGAACGCCGGCGTCGCGGTATTGCTGCACGCGCTTTTTTACTTCCTCCGGCGTGCCGCTGGCGGTCATGCCTTCGACGTAGGAGTCGGGAATCGCCCTGATCAAGCCCTCCATGCCGCCTTCGGCGTGGGCCTTTTCGAATAGCGGGATGTCTTCCTTATGAATGTACGGCTCGCCGACGCGCATTTTGGGGCCGGCAATAAAAGAAATCTGCACCGGATCGAGCTTGGTCGCCACTTCCCAGCGCACCGCGTCGAGCGCCGTTTTGTGATCGTCCTCGATCGAACAATTGATGATCTGCGCGACGAAAAACTTCGAAATATCCCGCCCTGCCTTTTCCGCCGATTCGCGGATGATCCTGAGCGCATTGACGGTGTATTCCGGAGAACAGACCGCGTTCAGGATCACGCCGTCGCCGATCTCGCCGGCGAGACGCAGGCCAACCGTAGCCGTAGCCGGCACATAGAAGGGAATATTGGTGCGAACCGGCTTCCAGCCGAGACCGACGCTATCAAAATTGACGAATTTACCATGATAAGAAACCTTTTCGCCACTGAGCAAAAGGCGCATCGACTCGATATACTCGCGCAGCACCTCGGAGGGCGTCGCCCCCACTTCTACCGGCAGCGCGTGCACCCGCGCGTGGCTCTTGGTGCAGGCGCCCGGCGCCAGGGTCAGCCGACCGCCGGTCAACTCATCGATGGTTGCCAGCGTCTGAGCCATCACCACGGGTCCGCGCAAGCGGACGATCTGCGTAGTTCCCATTTGCAGCTTCTGGGTCGCCAAACCGATGGCTGCAAGCGAGCTCACCGAGTCACGCATCAGCTCGATAGTCTCCGAAAAAAAAGCCATCTCGAAGCCGCGCTCTTCGGCCTGTTTCATGACCTGCGCCATTTCCCTGACGTTGGTAAATTTCCCATAGCCCAACGCGTATCCGACTCGTTGCTTCGCCATCCCGATAATCCTCCCGGTCCAATGGAACTCCCGACGTTACGGCCGTCAAGAATCGAGCGTCGATTATAGTCCGATTCTTACGCAAACGCGACTGGGACGTCAACGCGGGCCGACGGGGAAGGATCGGAGCGGTCGAGGGATGGAGTGTTGGGCGGGGAATCGTCCCAACACGCCATCCCACTTATTTTGTCTACCGAACTTTCATGTTCCAGCCAAAGATCCGCTCGCTCGGCAGCGGCCGGTAGTCGACGTTCTTGGCCATGCCGAACAACAGTTGGTGGCGCCAGAGAAAATGCGCCGGCGCTTCTTCGGTGATAAGGCTCATGGCCTGGGCGAGAATTTTCTTTCGTTTGGCCGGATCGAAGGTCTGCCGTTCCAGCTTCAAGAGCTCATCGACCTTCGGGTTCGAGTAACCGATGCGCGGCGACGCGCCGGTCTCGAAATACTGTGCCAGCGCCGCGCTGGGATCGACGACGCCGCCGCGGCCCATGTAATAGAACGGCACCTTTCCAGTCTGGACGTTGGCCCAGAGGGTGGCCCATTCGGGCGTGAGCAGCTTGGTGCGTATGCCGACGGCGTTGAGCATGGGGACCATCGCTTCTGTGATCTGCTTGTCCAGCGTGTAACGGCCTACCGGTGTGGACAACTCGACATCGACACCGTTGGGGTACCCGGCCTGCTTCAAAAGCTCACGGGCCTTTTCGGGGTTGTAAGTATATTTGGGCTGCAAGTTGGGATCGTAGCCGTACTGGCCTTCGCCGATCGGACCATCGAGCCGCGACGCTTCGCCTCGAAGCAACGTCTTAATGATCGTGTCCCGATCGATGGCATAGGCCACGGCTTGCCGGACCAGCTTGTTCTCCCAAGGTTTGACGCTGGGCATCATCGCCAAAAACATGATTTCGGCCGTGTGAAACTTGACGATCTTGTGATTGGCGCTGCGCTCCACCCGCTCGCGCAGATGCGGCGGCACGAACTGGGCGATTTGAATCTCGTTGTTTAAAAGCGCTGTCACCCGCTGTTCGGGCTCGCGCATGTTGCGGAAAACGATCTCATCGGGCGCCTGCGGATACTGTTTCCACATGGGATGAGATTTGTCTTTGCCGATCACCAGGCGCTGGCCGGGAATAAGCTCGCGAAACTTGTAGGGTCCGGCGCCGAAAGGATGTTTGCGATCGGCAACCTCAGGGCCGTACTTGTCGTAGAGTTGCTTGCTGGTCACGATGATCCGATCGAAGAGATAATCCAATAAAGGCGCCGTTGGAATTTTTGTGGTGACTTGCACGGTGTAATCATTGAGAGCCTTTTCGCTCGCCACGGCGGCGATGTTTTGCCGCTGTTTGCTGTGCGGATCGCTGCGCGTGCGCCCCATGGAGTGCACGATATCGTGCGCCGTCACCGGCAAACCGTTGTGGAACTTGAGGCCCCGGCGCACGTGAAAGATCCAGGTGTTCGGGTCCTTGACCTCCCAGCGCTCGACGACCAGTCCCACATGCTGGCCCTTGTCGAAATCGTAGGTGCCCAGACATCCCAGCACCTGGCACCAGATGCTGTACATGAGCGAGACGCTGTCGGCGTAAGGATTGAAAGTATCCATGGTCTCGGTCACGCCGATGGAAATTCGCGTCTCGGCTCCCAGAGCGCGCCCGGAAATCGCGACGATGTAGAGCAGCAAGGTTAACGCCAAGAATATTTTTATGGTTTGCTTCATGGCTCGGCCTCCCAGGGTTTTCCGACCGGCGATCCGCATTTCATTCGAGGCGTCGGCGAGTTTCTCCGGGTTGAAGGACTTCTCGCCCGCATAACCAACCGCACCTCGTGTCCAATTCCATCCGGCCCGTCATTCTATCGCGGTCATGGCGCTTGTTGTCAATCGCTTTTCTCGAAGGTTCCCCTCGTCTGTTTACTTTCCGCGTGCTGGATCACCTCATGCATCTCAAAAACGTTGGGGCCGGAAAATATCTCTGCCGGCGGCCGGTTGCGGTGCGCTTCTTTGAACTCCTCGCTCTCGGTCCAGGCGCGGAAGGAGGCTTCATCCTGCCAGTGGGTAAGGACGATGTAATAGTCGCCTTTGAGCGGCCGCAAAATTTCCAGGCGAACGAAGCCTGGTCGATTTTCCACCAGCCGCGCCCGCCCCTCGAATCTTTTTTCGAACTCTTGTTCCTGCCCCTTGGCGACTTGAAGCCGATTAGAAACCACAATCATAATGGAATCTCCTGCGACTCGCCGTTATGGCGGCATACTGATTTTCGATTGAGGCCGCTACCGGCCGGCCTTATCGGCCGGCATCTCCTGCTCCTCCGCTTCCCAAGCCTGCAGCCGACCGTGGCGGCGCTTCATCATTCTGTTACCGCGTTGTCTGTGCCCAGATCAAGGTCCTCGACTTATGCAAAGGCAGAAAATTCCCCTCGCCATCCTTGACAGACCTCGCGGTCGGGCCTATGTGTGCGGCAGAGTTTGAGAGCCCAAGGAGAATCGCGATGGCAAAAAACGGTTTTAAGGCGATGGACTCCGACAT